>JAASSQ010000232.1 GCA_021767845.1 Roseovarius sp.
CAGGCGCCTCCAGACCCCACTGCCGCAAGGACAGGCAAAATGCTGCTCTTGATCGACAATTACGACAGCTTCACCTACAACCTCGTGCATTACGTGGGCGAGCTTGGCGCCGATGTCGTCGTGAAACGCAACGACGCGCTCGATGTGCAGGCCGCGATGGCGATGAAGCCCGCGGGCATCCTGCTCTCTCCCGGCCCCGGCACGCCCGACCAGTCCGGCATCTGCCTCGCGCTGACGCAGGCCGCCGCCGAGACCCGCACGCCGCTTCTGGGCGTCTGCCTCGGGCACCAGACCATCGGGCAGGTCTTCGGCGGCAAGGTGGTGCGCCACACCGACATCGTGCATGGCAAGATGGGCCGGATCACCCATACCGGCCAGGGCGTCTTTGCCGGGCTGCCCTCGCCCTTCGAGGCCACGCGCTATCATTCGCTGGTGGTGGACCGCGCCACCTGCCCCGACACGCTCGACATCACCGCCGAGCTCGCGGACGGCACGATCATGGGGCTGCAACACCGCGATCTGCCCATTCACGGCGTGCAGTTCCACCCCGAATCCATCGCCTCGCAACACGGCCACGACCTGCTCAGGAATTTCCTGAGCCTGATGAAGGTGCCGGCATGAGCGACCGCCTCAAGCCGCTGATCGGTGCCGCCGCCGAACGTTCCCTGACCCGCGACGAAGCCGAGGACGCCTTCGCCTGCCTCTTCGAGGGCGAGGCGACACCGGCCCAGATGGGCGGCTTCCTGATGGCCCTGCGCACCCGCGGCGAAACGGTGGACGAATACGCCGCCGCCGCCGCCGTGATGCGCGCCAAGTGCAACAAGGTCACCGCTCCGCCCGGCGCGATGGACATCGTCGGCACCGGCGGCGACGGCAAGGGCACGCTCAACATCTCGACCGCGACCGCCTTCGTGGTGGCCGGCGCGGGCGTCCCGGTGGCCAAGCACGGCAACCGCAACCTCAGTTCCAAATCCGGCGCGGCCGATGCGCTGACGCAGATGGGCGTCAACGTCATGGTCGGCCCCGCCACGGTGGAAAAGGCGTTGAATGCGGCCGGCATCGCCTTCATGATGGCACCCATGCATCACCCGGCGATGGCCCATGTGGGCCCAGTGCGCACCGAACTGGGCACCCGCACCATCTTCAACATCCTCGGCCCGCTCACCAACCCCGCCGGGGTCAAGCGGCAGCTGACCGGCGCCTTCTCGCGCGACCTGATCCGCCCGATGGCCGAAACGCTGGCGCGGCTCGGCTCGGAAAAGGCATGGCTGGTGCACGGCTCCGACGGCACCGACGAGATGACGATCACCGGCACCACATGGGTCGCGCAGCTGGACGAAACCGGCGCCGTCACCGAAACCGAGATGCACCCCGATGATTTCGGCCTGCCCGTCCACCCGTTCGAGGACATTCTCGGCGGCACGCCCGAGGAAAACGCCCGCGCTTTCCGCGCGCTGCTCGATGGGCAGCCCGGCGCCTACCGCGATGCGGTGCTGCTCAACGCCGCCGCCGCGCTGGTGGTGGCCGGTCACGCGGCCGACGTGAAAGACGGCGTCGAACAGGCGGCGGCCAGCATCGACAGCGGCGCGGCGCGCGGCTGCATCGAAACCCTCGCCAAAGTCACATCGGAGGCGGCATGAACACCCCCACCATCCTTGAGAAGATCAAGGCCTACAAGCTCGACGAGATCGCGGCCGCCAAGGCCGAGCGCCCCCAGGACGAGATCGAGGAGGCGGCCCGCGCCGCCAGCCCCGTCCGCCCCTTCGCCGATGCGCTTCTGCAAGCCGGCAAGCAGGGCTACGGCCTGATCGCCGAGATCAAGAAGGCCAGCCCCTCCAAGGGCCTCATCCGCGCCGATTTCGACCCCGCCGAACTAGCCCGGGCCTACGCGGCGGGCGGCGCGGCCTGCCTGTCGGTGCTGACCGACACGCCCAGTTTCCAGGGGGCGCCCGAATATCTGGAACAGGCGCGCGCGGCCTGTGACCTGCCGGTGCTGCGCAAGGATTTCATGTATGATCCCTACCAGGTGGCCGAGGCCCGCGCCTGGGGGGCCGATTGCATCCTCATCATCATGGCTTCGGTCAGCGACGCCCAGGCCGCCGAGCTTGAGGCGGCCGCGACGGACTGGGGCATGGACGCGCTGATCGAAGTGCACGACCGCGACGAACTGGAGCGCGCCGCGCGGCTCGAGTCCAAGATGATCGGCATCAACAACCGCGATCTCAACACGTTCGAGACCACGCTCGACACCACCCGGAAACTGGCCAAGCTGGTGCCCGAGGGCCGGATGATCGTCTGCGAAAGCGGGTTGTCCACGCCCAAGGATCTGGCCGACATGGCCATGTATGGCGCGCGCAGCTTCCTGATCGGGGAATCGCTGATGCGCCAGGAGGATGTCGAATCCGCCACCCGTGCGCTTCTGGCGCACCCGCTGATGCCCGGAGGCATGTGACATGGCCGGTCTCACGCATTTCGACGCGCAGGGGCACGCACATATGGTGGACGTGTCCGACAAGGACGTGACCGCGCGGGTGGCCACGGCCGAAGGCCACGTTAAGATGGCGCCGCAAACCTTTGAAATCATTTCCGAAGGTCGCGCCAAGAAGGGCGATGTCCTGTCCGTGGCGCGGCTGGCGGGGATCATGGGCGCCAAGAAGACGTCGGATCTGATCCCGCTCTGCCACCCGCTGCCCGTCACGCGGGTCGCGTTGGATCTGACGCTCGACCCCGACCTGCCCGGCGTGCGCATCGCCGCCACGGTCAAGACCACCGGCCAGACCGGCGTCGAGATGGAGGCGCTGACCGGCGTCTCCACCGCCGCGCTGACCGTCTATGACATGGTCAAGGCCGTGGACAAGGCGATGGAGATCGGCGGCATCCGCGTCACCCTCAAGGACGGCGGCAAATCCGGGCGCTACGAGGCGGAATGATTACCGTCGATCAGGCCCTCGCGCATCTTTTCTCGCTGGTCTCGCCGCTCGAACCCGAGGAGGTGCCGCTGGCGCAGGCGGCGGGCCGGGTGCTGGCCGCCGATGCCGTGGCGCGACGCGATCAGCCGCCCTTCGCCGCCGCGGCGATGGATGGCTACGCGGTGGCCGCCGACGCGGTGCGCCCCGGCGCCACCTTCACCGTTGTGGGCGAGGCGGCGGCGGGCCATGCCTTCGGCGGCAAGGTCGGCACGGGCGAAGCCGTGCGCATCTTCACCGGCGCGCCGGTGCCCGACGGCGCCGACCGGGTCGTGATCCAGGAGGACGTGACGCGCGAGGGCGACCGCATCACCCTCGGCGACGACCTAGACGACCGCGCCCATGTGCGGCCCGCCGGCACCGATTTCACCACGGGCGAGACCCTCCCCGCCCCGCGCCTCCTGACGCCCGCCGACATCGCGCTTCTGGCGGCGATGAACCTGCCGCGGGTCACGGTGCGGCGCAAACCGCAGGTGGCGCTGATCTCGACGGGCGACGAACTGGTGATGCCCGGCGACACGCCCGGCCCCGACCAGATCATCGTGTCGAACACCTACGGGCTCAAGGCGATGCTGGATGCGATCGGGGCCGAGGCGCGCATCCTGCCCATTGCCCGCGACACCCGCCCCTCGCTCGAAGCCGCCTTCGATCTGGCGCGCGGCGCCGATCTGGTCGTCACCATCGGCGGGGCCTCGGTGGGCGATCACGACCTTGTCGGCGACGTGGCCGAGGCATTGGGGATGGAGCGCGCCTTCTACAAGGTGCGGATGCGCCCCGGCAAGCCGCTGATGGCGGGCCGGATGGGCGAGGCCGCGATGGTCGGCCTGCCGGGCAACCCGGTGTCCGCGATGGTCTGCGGGCAGGTGTTCGTCGCACCGATGATCCGCGCGATGCTGGGGCTTGGCGCCGAACGGGCCTCGCGCCTCACCGCCCGGCTGGCCCATGATCTCGGCCCCGGCGGGCCGCGCGAACACTACATGCGCGCCCATGTGGACGACGATGGCCAGATCACCCCCGAGGACCGGCAGGACAGCTCGCTTCTGTCGGTGCTGGCGCGCGCCAACGCGCTGATGATCCGCCCGGCCGAGGATGGCCCCCGCGCCGCGGGCGATCCCATCGACTACCTGCCTCTCTGAGGCCTCAGCCCACGGAAATCAGCCGGATCGCCTGATCCTGCTCCATCAGCCACAGCAGGATGCGCGCCGCGCGGCCCCGCTCGCCCTCCAGCGTCTCGTCATCGGCCAGAAGCTTGCGCGCATCGCTCTGCGCCACCGCCATCAGCGCCGCCTGGGCCTCGATATCGGCCACGCGGAACCGCGGCAGCCCGGATTGCGCGGTCCCGATCAGGTCGCCCGCGCCGCGCATCTCAAGATCCACCTCGGCGATGCGGAACCCGTCCTCGGTGTCGCGCATGGTGGTCAGACGCCGCTCGCCCCCCTCGCTCAAGGGCGCCTGGTACATCAGCAGGCAGGTCGAGGCCGCCTGCCCGCGCCCCACGCGCCCGCGCAGCTGGTGCAGCTGCGCCAGCCCGAAATGCTCGGCCCGTTCGATCACCATGATCGAGGCATTGGGCACATCGACCCCCACCTCGATCACCGTGGTCGAGACCAGGACCGAGGTCTCGCCCCGCTGGAACGCCGCCATCGCCGCGTCCTTCTGCTCGGGCGGCATCTGGCCATGCACCAGCCCGACGACCCCCTCGCCAAGCGCCGCGCGCAGGCGTTTGAACCGCTCCTCGGCGCTCGACAGGTCCACCGCCTCGCTTTCATCGACCAGCGGGCAGACCCAATAGGCCTGCCGCCCCTCGGCGATCGCGCCGCGCAGGTGATCCACCACCTCGTCCATGCGGCCCATGTTGACCAA
>JAASSQ010000233.1 GCA_021767845.1 Roseovarius sp.
GACGCCGACCGCGCGGCGCGGCATGTGGCGCTGGCCGACCGGGCGGTGCGGATCGGCGGGCCGGCCCCGGCCGACAGCTACCTGCGCGGCGAGGCGATCATCGCCGCCGCGCTGGAGACCGGCGCGCAGGCGATCCATCCCGGTTACGGTTTCCTGAGCGAGAATCCCGATTTCGTCGAGGCGGTCGAGGCGGCGGGGCTGGTCTTTATCGGGCCCTCGGCCAAGGCAATCCGGGCGATGGGGCTGAAGGACGCGGCCAAGGCGCTGATGGAGGAAGCCGGCGTGCCGGTCGTGCCCGGCTATCATGGCGAGAACCAGGATCCCGAGCATCTGGCGGGCGCCGCCGAGGCGATCGGGTATCCGGTGCTCATCAAGGCCGTGGCGGGGGGCGGTGGCAAGGGGATGCGGCTGGTCGAGCGCGCCGAGGAGTTCGACGCGGCGCTGGAGAGCGCGCGCGGCGAGGCGCGCACGGCCTTCGGCAACGATGCCGTTTTGATCGAGAAATTCGTCGCCAAGCCGCGCCATATCGAGGTGCAGGTCTTTGGCGACGGGCAACGCGCCGTGCATCTCTTCGAGCGGGACTGTTCGCTTCAGCGGCGGCATCAGAAGGTGATCGAGGAGGCGCCCGCGCCGGGCATGACGGCGGAGATGCGCGAGGCCATGGGCCAGGCGGCGGTGCGCGCGGCCGAGGCGATCGGCTATGCCGGGGCGGGCACGGTGGAATTCATCGTCGATGGCAGCCAGGGGCTGCGGCCCGACGGGTTCTGGTTCATGGAGATGAACACGCGCCTGCAGGTGGAACATCCGGTGACCGAGGCGATCACCGGGGTCGATCTGGTCGAATGGCAGTTGCGCGTGGCCGCGGGCGAGGGCCTGCCGAAGGGGCAGGCGGATCTGGGCATCCAGGGCCATGCCTTCGAGGCGAGGCTTTATGCCGAGGACGTGCCCAAGGGGTTTCTGCCCGCGACCGGCACGCTGGCGCATCTGCGGTTTCCCGACGGGGCGCGCGCCGACAGCGGCGTGCGCGCGGGCGACGAGATTTCCCCGCATTACGATCCGATGATCGCCAAGATCATCACCCACGGGGCCAGCCGCGCCGGGGCCTTGCGGCGGCTGTCGGCGGCGCTGCGCGATTGCGAGGTGGCCGGGACGGTGACCAACCTGGCTTTCCTGGGTGCCTTGGCCGCGCATCCGGGGTTCGCGGCGGGCGACGTGGATACCGGGCTGATCGGGCGCGACCTGGAGGATCTGGTGGTCGAGGCGCAGGCCGGCGCCGGCGAGATCGCGCTTGCGGGGCTGGCGGCCCTGGGGCTGACCGAGGCCGGGGGGGCGGCCGTGGGCTTTGCCCTCTGGGCGCCGCTGGAGCGGTCGGTGATCCTGCGCCACAAGGGCGAGGAGATCGTCTTGCGCCTGCGCAGCCTGTCGGCGGAGGCGCATGATGTCGTCGTGGGCGACAGGGTGGTCGAGGCGCGCCGGGTCGGGGCACGGTGGCAGCTGAACGGCGAGGCCGCGCCGCGCGTGGCGGTCACGGGGCCGCTGGTCACCGTCTTCAGCCAGTACGGCCTGGGGTTCGAGATCGTCGATCCGCTGGAGCGCGCCACCGTCAAGGGGGGCGACATGGATGTCATCGAGGCGCCGATGCCGGGGCTGGTGAAGGCGATGCTGGCCAAGCCGGGACAGGCGGTGCAGGAGGGCGACCGGCTGGCGGTGCTGGAGGCGATGAAGATGGAACACGCCCTGCTGGCCGCGCGCGACGGCGTCGTCGCCGAGGTTCTGGCCGAGGAAGGCGCGCAGGTGGCCGCGGGGGCCGCGCTGGTGCGGCTGGCGGAAGAAGGCGAGGGAGAGGTGGCATGATCACGCTGCATCACGTGCCGCAGAGCCGTTCGATGCGGGTGCTGTGGCTGCTCTACGAGCTTGGAATCGACTTTCATGTGGTGGAGCATGCCTTCGACAAGTCGCTGCGCGCGCCGGAGTTCCTGAGCCTGTCGCCGGCCGGACGTATCCCGGCGCTGGAGATCGAGGGCGAGCGGATGTTCGAATCCGGCGCGATGGTGGAATACCTGTGTGAAAGGTTTCCAGAGGCGGGGCTGGGCCGCTTGCCCGGGGACATGGACCGCATGGCGTGGCTGGTCTGGGTGCATTTCGCCGAGACCCTGAGCCAGCATGTCGCGGCGCTGACGCAGCAGCATATCATGCTTTACGACGACGCGATGCGCAGCCCGACGGTGATGAAGCTGGAGGCCGCGCGCATCGGCAAATGCTATGACGCGATCGAGGCGCGGTTGTCCACGCCGGTGGAAAATCGCGATTACCTGCTGACCAGTGGGTTCTCGGCCTGTGATATCTGCGTCGGGCAGGCGGTTTACATGGCGCGGCATTTCCGGCGGCTGGACGATCACCCCGAAACCTCGAAATGGTATGCGCGCATCACGGAGCGTGCGGCGTTCCAGGCCGTTCTGCCGGGGCCGGACAGCGCGCTGCTTTACGCCCAGGATTTCTACGAGGCATGGGATGGCTGAACAGGTCGAGATATTCGAGGTCGGCCCGCGCGACGGGTTGCAGAACGAAAAGCGCCAGATCCCGACCGCCGACAAGATCGCCCTGGTCGATTGCCTGAGCGGCGCAGGGTTTCGCCGGATCGAGGTGGCGAGTTTCGTCAGCCCGAGATGGGTGCCGCAGATGGCCGATTCGGCGCAGGTTCTGGCCGGGATCGCCAGGGTCGAGGGGGTGCGCTATGCCGCGCTGACCCCGAACCTGCGGGGGTTCGAGGGCGCGGTTGCCGCGAAGGCCGACGAGGTGGCGATTTTCGGATCGGCCTCGGAAGGGTTTTCCAAGGCCAATATCAACGCGACAATCGCCGAAAGCCTTGAACGGTTCGCGCCCGTGATGGAGGCCGCGAATGAAATCGGGATGCCGGTGCGCGGCTATGTCTCCTGCGTGACGGATTGCCCCTATGATGGCCGCATCGCCCCGGGGCAGGTGGCGCGGGTGGCCGGGGCGCTGTTCAATATGGGGTGCTACGAAATCTCGCTTGGCGACACGGTGGGGCAGGGGACGCCCGAAACGATCGACGCGATGCTGGCGGCGGTTTGCGAGGCGGTGCCGGCGGAAAGGCTGGCCGGACATTACCATGATACCGGAGGCCGCGCGCTGGACAATATCGAGGCGTCGCTGGCCCGTGGGCTGCGGGTGTTCGATGCCGCCGCGGGCGGGCTTGGCGGATGCCCCTATGCGCCGGGGGCGGCAGGAAACGTGGCCACCGAGGCCGTGCACGCGCGGCTGACGGCGCTTGGATACCGGACCGGGCTGGACGGCACGGTTCTGGAGCGGGCCGCCGACATGGCGCGGGCGATGCGGGGATGAGCCTTTACCGGGTCGCCGAACGCCTAATGGGCATGTCGGATGCGGTCTGGCGGCGGCACGCGAACCCCTGGTCGTGTTACAGCCGGTTCACCGCCTTGCCGCTGCTGGCGCTTGCGATCTGGAGCCGGATCTGGATCGGCGCGTGGGCCTGGGCGGCGGTGGCGGGGGTTCTGGTGTGGATCTGGATCAACCCGCGAGTCTTTCCCGAGCCGGCCTCGCTGGACAACTGGGCATCGCGCGGGGTTCTGGGGGAACGGGTGTTTTTGAACCGGCGGGCGGAGATCCGCGCCCATCACCGGCACTGGGCGGCGGGCCTGTCGCTGGCGGCGCTGCCGGGCGTGGTGATCCTGGCGGTCGGGCTGTGGCGGCTCGATCCGGCCTGGGTGGTGTTCGGGACGGTGCTGACAGCGGGGCCGAAGCTGTGGTTCGTGGACCGGATGGTGTGGCTTTATTCCGATTGGCTTCGGGATCATGACAAGGAGCTTGGCGATGTATGAAACGCTGGACGTGACGCGCGACGAGCGCGGGGTGGCGACCCTGTGGCTGGACCGGGCGGAAAAACACAACGCGATGTCGGCGCGGATGATCGCCGATCTGTCGCAGGCAGCCGAGGATCTGGGGGCAGATGACGCGGTGCGGGTCGTTATCCTGGCGGCGCGCGGCAAATCCTTTTGTGCGGGCGGAGACCTGGGCTGGATGCGCGACCAGTTCGAGGCCGATCCCGATACCCGCGCGGCCGAGGCGACCAAGCTGGCGCGGATGCTTCAGGCGCTCAACACCCTGCCCAAGCCGCTGATCGGACGGGTGCATGGCAATGCCTTCGGGGGCGGCGTGGGGCTGGCCAGCGTCTGCGACGTGGCGATCGGGGCTGACCACATCCTGATGGGGTTGACCGAAACGCGGCTTGGCCTGATCCCGGCGACCATCGGGCCTTATGTCTGTGCGCGCATGGGCGAGGCCAAGGCGCGGCGGGTGTTCATGTCGGGGCGCCGCTTCGATGCTGGCGAGGCCGTGACGCTGAACCTGCTGGCCCGCGCGGTGCCGGAAGACGGGCTGGACGCGGCCGTGGAGGCCGAGGTCGCGCCTTATCTGGCCTGCGCGCCGGGGGCCGTGGCACGGGCCAAGGCGCTGTTGCGCGACATGGGGCCGCGCATCGACGAAGAGGTGATCGCGCACAGTATCTCGGAACTGGCCGCGTGCTGGTCGGGCGACGAGGCCCCCGAGGGCATCGGCGCCTTTTTCGACAAGCGCAAACCGCGCTGGACGGTGTGACAGCTTCGCCTGATCCGACGGGGTGACAGGGCGGATTTGCGCCCTAGTTGATGACTTGTGAGCAGGATAGTCCGGTCGGTCCTTTGCAGGGGTGGAGGCGGCGCTTCCTTATTTGTATACGTCTGCATAC
>JAASSQ010000234.1 GCA_021767845.1 Roseovarius sp.
CCAGGGCGGCTATCTGGTCTGGGCGTCGATGACCCACGAATACACCTTCGACTACCACGAGGGCGACATCTTCTGGTGCACGGCGGATGTGGGCTGGGTCACCGGCCACAGCTACATCATCTACGGCCCGCTGGCCAACGGCGCCACGACGCTCATGTTCGAAGGCGTGCCCACCTACCCCGATGCCGGGCGGTTCTGGGCGGTCTGCGAGAAGCACAAGGTCAACCAGTTCTACACCGCCCCCACCGCGATCCGCGCGCTGATGGGCCAGGGCGACGAGTTCGTGACCAAATACGATCTCAGCGACCTCAAGGTGCTGGGCACCGTGGGCGAGCCGATCAACCCCGAGGCCTGGAACTGGTACAACGACGTGGTCGGCAAGGGCAATTGCCCCATCGTCGATACCTGGTGGCAGACCGAAACCGGCGGCCACCTCATCACGCCGCTGCCCGGCGCCACGCCCACCAAACCCGGATCGGCCACCACGCCCTTCTTCGGGGTCCAGCCGGTCGTGCTGGAAACCGAATCCGGCAAGGAAATCACCTCGACCGAGGCCGAGGGCGTGCTCGCCCTGAAAGACAGCTGGCCGGGCCAGATGCGCACCGTCTGGGGCGATCACGCCCGGTTCGAGGCGACCTATTTCCAGCAATACAAGGGCTATTACTTCTCGGGCGATGGCTGCCGCCGCGATGCCGACGGCTATTACTGGATCACCGGCCGCGTCGATGACGTCATCAACGTGTCGGGCCACCGCATGGGCACCGCCGAGGTCGAATCCGCCCTCGTCGCCCACTCCAAGGTGGCCGAGGCCGCCGTCGTCGGCTACCCGCACGACATCAAGGGCCAGGGCATCTACGCCTATGTCACGCTGATGGCCGGCGAAGAGCCCTCCGAGGAGCTCCGCAAGGAGCTGGAAACCTGGGTCCGCCAGGAGATCGGCCCGATCGCCAAGCCCGACCTGATCCAATGGGCCCCCGGCCTGCCCAAGACGCGCTCGGGCAAGATCATGCGCCGCATCCTGCGCAAGATCGCCGAGAACGACTACGGCAGCCTGGGCGACACTTCCACGCTGGCCGATCCCGGCGTGGTGGACGAGCTGATCGAGAACCGCATGAACCGCGGCTAGCACCGGCCCAGCACCCTGAACCGACCCGCAAGGCCCCGGCCTTGCGGGTTTTTTCGTGCCCTTGGCCAATTGCTGCCACGCCCCCGCCGATCGCGTGACGCGCTTGTGGACGCGGGCCCGATGCGTGTTAAGGTGGCGGGGCATTCTTGAAAGCCACCTAATGACAGGGAGATCGTCACCATGCGCAAGATTCTCATTGCCACCGCCCTCGCGGGCAGCCTCGGGCTGGCCGGCTGCATGACCACCGATCAGCAACAGCAGGTCACCGGCGCCGTCGTCGGCGGCGGCCTCGGTCTGCTGACTGCCAAGGCGCTCGGCGCGAACGACAACTGGACGATCGTCTCCACCCTCGGCGGCGCGGCCGCGGGCGCGCTTGTCGCGCGTAACCAGCAGACCGGCGATTGCGCTTATGCGCGCGGCGATGGCACCTATTACCGCGCGCCCTGCCCGTAACCTGCGGCAGGCCCGACACGCGAAAGCCCGGCGTCAAACGACGCCGGGCTTTTCGTGTCGCACGTCCTGAAACCGGCGTTCAGCCCCGCCCGCGATAGGGCGCCACCCCCTGGTCGGGAATCCACACGCCCTCGGGCATCGGGCCGGTCTGGTAGAACACGTCGATCGGGATGCCGCCCCGCGGATACCAATAGCCCCCGATCCGCAACCATTGCGGCGCAAGGAAATCGGCCAACCGCCGCGCGATGGTCACCGTGCAATCCTCGTGAAACGCGCCGTGATTGCGGAAACTGCCCAGGAACAGCTTGAGCGACTTGCTCTCGACCAGCCAATCGCCCGGCACGTAGTCGATCACCAGATGGGCGAAATCCGGCTGCCCCGTCATCGGGCAGAGCGAGGTGAACTCCGGCGCGACGAAGCGCACGTTATAGGCCACGTCCGCTTGCGGGTTGCGCACCCGCTCCAGCACCGCCTCTTCGGGGCTTTGCGGCATTTCGGTCGCACCGCCCAACTGCTTGAGATCCTTGTAGATATTCTCGCTCATGCGCCTTCTCCGTCAAACACCGCGCTTGTTGCCCCAGAGCGCCACATGCAGTTGCGGCAACACGCGGGCCTGGAACCATCCATCCGCCGTGACCCGATCGACCAGCCAGCGCATCCGCGCATCCAGACCCGCCTGATCCACCTCGGCCGCATCGTCGCCGGGCGGCGGCGGGGTGTGGTTGCCGGGCTGCAGGAACAGCGGCAACTGCGGATACCGCGCCGCCACGTCCCGAGCCCAAGCGTAATCGGTCTCGTCGAAGACCACGATCTTCATCACCATGTCGGCCCCCTTGCCGGCCGCGACGCAGGCATCAAAGGCGGCCCAATCCACCTCCATCCCGCTCGACGGGGGCTTGGGGCTCAGCACCAGCATGTCCAATTCGGAAAACCACGGCTGCGCGACCGACCCTTGGGTTTCCAGCGCAAAGCCGTACCCCCTGGCATGGCCCAGGCCGACCAGGTCGCCCAGCGGCTGGATCGCCGGGTTGCCCCCCGACAGCGACACCAGCAGCGGCCGCCCCCCCGACAGCCGCGCGACCTCGCCCATCACAGCCTCCGCGCTCATCGGGGTCCAGGTGGCGCGATAGTCGCTCTCCACCGCGTGCAGGCTGTCGCACCACGAACAGCGGTAATCGCAGCCGCCGGTGCGCACGAACACCGTGGGCACCCCGATCAGCGCGCCCTCGCCCTGAATGGTCGGCCCGAATATTTCCGAGACGCGGATATGCGCCTGCGCGCTCACGGCCGGTATTCCGCCCAGGTTTTCGGCGTCTCGCTGACCATCACCGCGCTCACCTCGGGCCAGCGGGCCTTGCACCAGTCATGGAAATGCTTCGCCATCCGCTCGGCGGTCACGCAGTCGTCGCCCAGCACGTCATTCAGGTGCCGGTGGTCCAGCTCGTCGTCGATATACCGCTTCAGATCGGCCAGATCGTGATAGTCGCGCACGAACCCGGCATCGTTCAACTCCGCGCTCCGCATCTCGACCTTCACGATGTAATTGTGCCCGTGCAGCCGCGCGCATTGATGCCCCTCGGGCAGCCCGAAAAGCTGATGCGATGCCGAGAAATGAAATTCCTTGGTGATCGTGTACATTACCTGCCCTCCACCGCGCTTTTCCAGAAATCCTCGTCGGCATAGACGGTCGGATCCTCGACGCCCGCCAGATGGAACGCCTCGCGCCGCTCCACGCAGGTGCCGCAGCGCCCGCAATGCACCTCGCCGCCCTTGTAGCACGACCATGTCTCGGCAAAGGGCGTGCCGTGGCGCGCGCCCTCGGTCACAATGTCGGCCTTCGAGACATGGACGAACGGGGTATACAGTTCGACCTGCGCCACCCCGTCCAGCGCCCGGTCCTCCATCGCCTGGAAGGCGGCGATGAAATCGGGGCGGCAATCGGGATAGATGAAATGATCCCCGCCATGCACCGCCGCCGCCACCGCACCGGCCTGCTGCGCCGCCGCCATGCCGAACCCCACGGCCAGCATGATCGCGTTGCGGTTGGGCACGACCGTGACCTTCATCGTCTCTTCTTCGTAATGGCCGTCGGGCACGTCAACGTCATCGGTCAGCGCCGACCCCGACAGCGCCGCACCGACGCTGCGCAGATCGACGATCCGGTGCGGCACGCCCAGCCTTTCGGCGCAGGCGGCGGCGAAATCCAGTTCCTTGGAATGGCGCTGGCCGTAATCGAACGACAGAAGGCCCACCAGCTCGCGTTCGGCGGCGACCTTGTGGGCAAGCGATACCGAATCCAGCCCGCCCGAGCAGATGACGATGGTTTTCATAACTCTGGTCCTTGTTTTGAGCGGGTAGGCTGCGACCGCATGTGGGGGCATCTAAGCGCTCGCACGCGCCTTGGCAAGCCATGCGCCCTCTTGGAACCCGGCCCTGCGCGGGGCATAGTCGCGCTATGGAAATCGAAGCCTTCGCATTCGAAAACGCGCCTGTCGGGCTGGCCGTGCTGGAAAACCGCGTGATCCGGCGCTGCAACCGGCAATTTGCCGCGATCTTCGGCGGCGCTCCGGGCGAGTTCACCGATGTGCCGCTGGCCCGCCATTACCCCTCGATCGACGATTTCTCGCGGATCGGCGAACGCGCCCTCGCCGCCATGCGCGCGACCGGCCGCTATTCCGACGAACGGGTGATGAAGCGCCGCAACGGCGAGTTGTTCTGGTGCCGGGTGCGCGGCCAGTCCGTCACCCCCGAGGAACCATTCCGCCGGGGCATCTGGTCCTTCGCGGACCTCTCCGACGAACGCCCGCTGGTGGAACTGACCACCCGCGAACGCGAAGTGGCGATCCTCACCTGCCGCGGCATGACCTCCAAGGAAATCGGGCTGGAGCTGGGCCTCAGCTACCGCACGGTCGAGGTCTACCGCGCCCGCCTGCTGGAGAAATTCCAGGCCCGCAAGCTGGCCGAACTGGTGGCCAAGCTGTCGGGCATGCCGCTCTAGCGCCGATCCCGCGCCGCCTTTCGCATCCTTCCCCCTCGCAATCGCCGCCTCGGATGCTTAATTCCTTCGGGTAAATGCCCGCTTTTCTCAGGCAACCGCTTGCCCTATAAGCGGCGAAAATCAACGAATGCGATGATGCGACGCACGTCATCGCCAGCGGTCGAGGAAGCTGATGCCGA
>JAASSQ010000235.1 GCA_021767845.1 Roseovarius sp.
AATTCATCTTCGCCACCACCGAGATCCGCAAGGTTCCGGTCACCGTCCTCAGCCGCTGCCAACGCTTCGACCTGCGCCGCATCGAACCCGAGGTGATGATCGCGATGCTGCGCCGGATCGCCGATGCCGAGGGCGCGCAGATCACCGAGGACGCGCTGGCGCTCATCACCCGCGCCGCCGAGGGTTCGGCCCGCGATGCCACCTCGTTGCTCGATCAGGCGATCAGCCACGGCGCCGGCGAAACCACCGCCGACGAGGTGCGCGCGATGCTGGGGCTGGCCGATCGCGGCCGGGTCATGGACCTGTTCGACCTTGTCATGAAGGGCGATGCCGCCGGCGCGCTGACCGAACTGGGCGGGCAATATGCCGAGGGCGCCGACCCGATGGCGGTGCTGCGCGACCTGGCCGAGATCACGCATTGGGTGTCGGTGGTCAAGATCACGCCCGAAGCCGCCGAAGACCCCACGATCGGCCCCGACGAACGCGCCCGTGGTCTCGCCATGGCCGAGGCGCTGCCGATGCGGGTTCTGACCCGCCTGTGGCAGATGCTGCTCAAGGCGCTCGACGAGGTGGCCGAGGCCCCGAACGCCATGATGGCAGCGGAAATGTCGATCATCCGCCTCACCCATGTGGCCGACCTGCCCAGCCCGGAAGAGCTTGTGCGCAAGCTGCGCGACGCGCCCCCGCCCTCCGGCCCCGCCCCCGGCGGTGGCGCGCAGGCCCCGCAGACCGGCGCGACCGAAGCACGGGCCACGGCGCCCGCACCCACCCATCCCGGCCCCTCCGGCCCAAGCGCCAGCGCCGGCCGCGGCGGGCAGGCGCTGGCCGTCGCCAACGAAGAGGCGCTGGCCCATTACCCGACCTTCGATCACGTGGTCGAACTGATCCGCGCCCAACGCGACGTGAAGCTGCTGGTCGATGTCGAAAGCCATGTCAGGCTGGCCGCCTACCGCCCCGGCCGCATCGATTTCCAGCCCACGCCCAACGCCCCGCAGGACCTGGCCCAACGGCTGGGCGCCGCGCTGCAACGCTGGACCGGCAGCCGCTGGGGCGTGAGCCTCGTCAACGAGGGCGGCGCCGAAACCATCTCGGAAAAGCGCGACGCCGCCGAAACCGCCCTGCGCGCCGAGGCCGAGGACCACCCCCTCGTGCAGACCATCCTGCAGACCTTCCCCAAGGCCCGGATCACCGCGATCAAGACCGATGCGGAACTTACCGCCGCCGCCGATGCCGAGGCGCTGCCCGAGGTCGAGGATGAATGGGACCCGTTCGAGGAAGACTGAACATCCCGCAACGGCTTGTCAGTCGCCTTCCGACAACCGATATGCTTAAACGACACCCGATGACGCACCAAGGCGGCGGCCACCGGCCCCGCACACCAAGGAGATGACGATGTTCAAGGGATTGGGCCAGCTCGGCGACATGGCCGGCATGATGAAAAAAGCGCAGGAAATGCAGACCAAGATGGCCGCGCTGCAGGAAGAGATGCACAACATCATGGTCGAAGGCGAATCCGGCGCCGGCCTCGTCAAGGCGACCTGCTCGGCCAAGGGTGAACTGAAGGGCCTCGATATCGACCCCTCGATCTTCAACTCCGACGACAAGGAAGTGGTCGAAGACCTGATCCTCGCCGCGATCAAGGACGCCCAGCAAAAGGCAAATGACCGGGCGCAGGAGGAAATGGGCAAGCTGACCGAGGAAATGGGCCTGCCCAAGGACATGAACCTGCCCTTCTGATCTTCTTCTGTTCCCAAATATCCCGGGGAGCGCGAGGGGCTGGCCCCTCGCATCCGCCCTCTCCGGCCCTGCACCGGCCTGCTTCATGTCTTCCAACCGCGACATTGATGCCCTGATCGACCTGATGGCCAAGCTGCCCGGCCTCGGGCCGCGCTCGGCGCGGCGCGCGGTTCTGCACCTGATCGCCAAGCGCGACCTGCAACTGGTGCCGCTGGCCGACCTTATGCAGCGCGTGGCGGCCACGGCGCGCGAATGCCTGAACTGCGGCAACGTCGGCACGACGGATATCTGCGACATCTGCGCGTCGGAGAAACGCGCCAACGGCCAGCTCTGCGTGGTCGAGGATGTGGCCGATCTCTGGGCGATGGAGCGCGGGCAGGCCTTCAAGGGGCGCTATCACGTGTTGGGCGGCACGCTCAGCGCGCTCGATCAGGTGGGCCCCGAGGATCTGCGCATCCCGCAGCTTGTCGATCGGGTCGAAGCGGAAGGCGTGAGCGAGGTTATCCTCGCGCTGAACGCCACGGTGGACGGCCAGACCACCGCTCATTACATCGCCGACCAGCTTGAAGGGCGCGTGTCGCTCACCTCATTGGCGCAGGGCGTGCCGATCGGCGGGGAGCTGGATTATCTTGACGATGGCACGATCAGCGCCGCGCTGGCGGCGCGCAAGCAGGTCTGATGCAGCCACGAAAAAGCCCGGACGCCATGGGCGACCGGGCTTTTCGTTTGCCAGACGAGCACCTTCAGCGCTGATCGTCCTCGTCTTCGTCGTCATCCGCGTTGTCCGGCAGGTTGAAAAAGCTGTCGGCGTCCGGCAGCTCTTCTTCCTTTTCGGACTCGTCCTCGCCCCCGAGGCTGAAGGTTTCCAGCCCTTCGATCGCCGTGGGCATCCGCGGCTCGGCGTCTGCCTCCAGGCTCTGTTCGGTGCTCAGCAGCTTGCGGCGTTCATCGTCGCTCATCGCCTCGCCTTCCTTGGCCTTCTTGGCGGCGGCCTTTTGAACGGCGGCGTCCAGTTCGGTCTGCTTGCACAGGCCAAGCGCGACGGGATCGACCGGCTGCATGTTCGCGATGTTCCAATGCGTGCGCTCGCGGATCGACTGGATCGTGGGTTTGGTCGTGCCCACCAGCCGCGCGATCTGACTGTCGGCCAGTTCGGGGTGGAACTTTACCAGCCACAGGATCGCGTTTGGGCGGTCCTGACGCTTGGAAAGCGGCGTATAGCGCGGCCCGCGGCGCTTTTCCTCGCCCACGGCGGCGGGGTTGAACTTCAGTTGCAGCTTGTGCAGCGGGTCTTTCTCGCCCGCATCGATCTCGTCCTGCGTCAACTGGTTGTTGGCGATCGGATCGAAGCCTTTCACGCCGGCGGCCACGTCGCCATCGGCGATTCCCTGAATCTCCAGCTCGTGCAGGCCGCAGAAATCGGCGATCTGCTTGAAGCTGAGCGTCGTGTTGTCCACCAGCCAGACGGCGGTGGCCTTTGCCATAAGCGGTTTAGCCATGTGTTTCGGGCCTCCTTCACGCATATCTTCCCCGTCGCCGGACTCGGCGGCACCTTTTCGGGGTGCGGGTTTCCGTTGTCGGGGAACTCGGGCGCTGTATAGTGGGCGGCGCGGCAAAATGAAAGTCCAAACTATGCGGGTGCTTTTGTTCCTGTTTCTGGCCCTCGCCGGGGCAGCCCGCGCCGAGGGCGAGCGCGCGGGACTCTTCGACTATTACGTGCTGTCGCTCAGCTGGTCGCCCACGTGGTGCGCGCTCGAAGGGGAGGCGCGCGGCTCACCGCAATGCGCGGCGGCGGCCGATCACGGCTGGGTGCTGCACGGGCTTTGGCCGCAATATCACCGGGGCTGGCCCGCGCATTGCCACACCAGCCACCGCCCGCCCTCGCGCGCCATGACCGACGGCATGGCCGACATCATGGGCACATCGGGCCTGGCCTGGTATCAGTGGAAAAAGCACGGCACGTGTTCGGGGCTGTCGGCGGCGGATTATTTCGCGCTGTCACGCGAGGCCTATGCGCGCGTCGCCCGCCCCGAGGTGTTTCGCAAGCTGACCGACCCGGTGAAACTGCCCGCCTCGGTCGTCGAAGAGGCTTTCCTCGAAGCCAATCCGGGCTGGCAGGCCGACATGCTGACCATCACCTGCCGGGACGGCCGGATACAAGAGGCCCGCCTGTGCCTGTCGCGGGACCTGCGCCCGGTGCCATGCGGGCGCGACGTGGCGCGCGATTGCCCGCTTCAGGACGCGCTGTTCGCCCCGATCCGGTAGGCGTGGCTAGAACGCCCTGAGGATCAGGGCGATGCCCGCGACCGGCACCAGCAGGACATGGGTGACGTAATCGAACCAGTTGCTGCTGCCCCATCCCAGCACCCACAGCGCCTGCCCGGTCACCGCAACCAGCGGCAGGAACCAGTTGCCGGTGGCCAGCCCGTAAAGGCAGACCGCCAGCACCATGGCACCGACCGGCAGGGGCGCGTATCCCAGCCGGTAGACATCCACCGGGATCACCCCCATCGCCGAAGCGAGAAATGCGACATAAACCACCAGGAACACCGCAAGTTCGACGCCCGAAAACGGCACGACCGGCAGGCCCAGCTTGGCCCCTATGTGGCGCAGGGCAAGGGCCGGCAGCATCACGCCGAACGGCGCCAGCAAGGCCACCATGCCCCGCATCGGAAGCGTGTCGCGGAACAACAGGACCGCCGCGACACCGACCGCGCCCCCGATCCAGACCGAGGCCGGCTCGGCCACGACCCAGCCTGCAAGGGCGAACACCACCCATGCGACGATCACCGCCAGCCACACGCTTGCCAGAACCCCGGTCATTGCGCCGCCACCCAGGCCTCGTTGAACACATGCGCGCGCAGGCCGCGCTTCGTGCTGTGCGAATAGACCAGCATGATCCGCCCGTCGGGCAAGCGGCGCAGCATCGGGTAGCGGGCATCGCCCTTGCGCCGGTCAAGCGTCTCGATCACGCGCCAGCTTGCGCCCTCGTCCTCGGACAGCGCCAGGTGCA
>JAASSQ010000236.1 GCA_021767845.1 Roseovarius sp.
AGCGCGCGGCGCAGGCTGCCGCCCCAGCCGCAGAACACGTCCACCGCCCCCTGCGCGATCGCCGCCGCGCCCTCGGGCGGGGCCATGTTGACCACGTCCATGGTCGAGACATCGACCCCGAAATGGTTCATCTGCTTGAGAAAGCCGTAATGCGCGGCGGTGCCCAGCGGCACGGCGGCCTTCTTGCCGGCCAGCTCGCCGGCGTTGGTCTTGTCGATCTCCAGTTCCTCGGCGACGACGCAGTTGTCGTTCTCGGAATAGGACACGGCGACATCGACGATCTGCAGATCCTGGCCCGCGCTGGTGGCCACCACGAAGGGCGGCACGCCCTGGCTGACCGCCAGCTGCACGTCGCCCGAGGCCATCGCCGCGCTCATCGCCGTGCCGGTGTCGAAGGCACGCCAGTTCACGGTCATGCCCAGCGCCTCGTCATACTTGCCCTGGACCTTGGCGTACTGGAACGGCATCGGCCATTCCAGGAAATACGCGACGGTGAGTTCCTCGGCCTGCGCCGCGACCGTCCCGGCCAGCAAGGCGGCCCCTGCGGCGGCGGACGTGAATGTGGACTTGAGTGTCATCGGTCTTGTTCTCCCGTTGGTCTTGTCTTGTTGTTATCCGCCCGCCACCCCTCGCCCCCGGCCAAAAGACAGGGCAGCACAAGGCAGGGCCGGTGCTGTATCGCGCCGTCATCCGATCCGATATTGCGATTCCGATCAATGGTTTTTCGCGCGGCCTCCCGGTATTTCGGCTTTCGTGAAAAGGCCATTCCGGGAAGGTGCACGAAAAAACGGCGCCAATCTATGGATTTGCGCGGCGCGGCCCGCGCGGCCCCCCTGTTTTGGCAATAATCAAAGCTGCAATCTGGCCCTATTGCGCCAAACGGATTCGGGGCTGTTATACTGGCCAGAGGATCACACCGGCTTCGGCGCCGGACCCGGCCCCGCGCCGGGCACAACCTGATGGAGCATCCCATGATGGACGGAACCCTGCCCAACGACATCGAGAAAATCGTCGAAGCCGACCGCGCGCATGTCTGGCACCACCTGACGCAGCACAAGCCCTTCGAGACGGGCGAGCCGCGCATCATCGTCGAGGGCCGCGGTATGCGCGTCTGGGACCAGCACGGCAAGGAACATATCGACGCGGTTTCCGGCGGCGTCTGGACGGTCAACGTGGGCTACGGCCGCGAACGCATCGCCAACGCGGTGCGCGACCAGCTCATCAAGCTCAACTATTTCGCCGGCTCCGCGGGCTCGGTCCCCGGCGCGCAGTTCTCCGAAAAGCTGATCTCGAAGATGCCGGGCATGAGCCGCGTCTACTACACCAACTCCGGCTCCGAGGCGAACGAGAAAGCCTTCAAGATGGTCCGCCAGATCGCGCACAAGCGCCACGGCGGCAAGAAATACAAGATCCTCTACCGCGACCGCGACTATCACGGCTCGACCATCGGGGCGATGTCCTGCGGCGGCCAGGACGAGCGCAACGCGCAATACGGTCCCTTCGCGCCCGGCTTCGTGCGCGTGCCGCACTGCCTCGAATACCGCGCCCAGTGGGATCTCTCGGGCGAGGAATACGGCCAGCGCGCCGCCGACGCCATCGAAGAGGTGATCCTCGCCGAAGGCCCCGACACCGTGGGCGCGCTCTGCCTCGAACCCGTCACCGCGGGCGGCGGCGTCATCACGCCCCCGCCGGGCTACTGGCCCCGCGTGCAGGAGATCTGCCGCAAATACGACATCCTGCTGCATATCGACGAGGTCGTCTGCGGCGTGGGCCGCACCGGCACGCACTGGTTCGGCTACCAGCACTACGGGGTCGAGCCCGATTTCGTGACGATGGCCAAGGGCGTCGCCTCGGGCTACGCGGCGATCGCCTGCTGCGTGACCAACGAAAAGGTTTTCGAGATGTTCAAGGACGACGTGACCGATCCGCTGGACTATTTCCGCGACATCTCCACCTTCGGCGGCTGCACCGCCGGCCCGGCGGCGGCGCTGGAAAACATGGCCATCATCGAGGAAGAGGGCCTGCTGGAAAACACCACCCTGATGGGCGATTACATGATGGACCAGCTGCGCGCGCTGCAGGACAAGCACAAGGTCATCGGCGAGGTGCGCGGCAAGGGCCTGTTCCTCGGCGCCGAACTGGTGGCCGACCGCGACACCAAGGAACCGGTGCCCGAAAAGCAGGCGCAGGCCGTGGTGGCCGACTGCATGGCGCAGGGCGTGGTGATCGGCGTGACCAACCGCTCGATCCCCGGCTTCAACAACACGCTGTGCTATTCGCCCGCGCTGATCGCCACCCGCGACGACATCGACCAGATCGTCGAGGCGACCGACAAGGCGCTGGCCAAGGTCTTCGGCTGAGACCGGAGTTTATCTCTCTCCAATCCCCTCCTGCCCGGCGCCCCCGCGCGCCGGGATTTTTTTGCGCCGCCTCCGCCACCGCGCCGGCCGCAGGCACGGTCAGGCGCAGGCCATAACCCCAAGGCGCACCGTGCGCCACTCCCGCGCCCGCTTCATCTGGCTCCCAATACCTCGGGGGTCCGGGGGCAGCGCCCCCGGCGGCACCGCTCCACAGGGTCGATCCGCCCCATCGAGACGCGATACGGGCCGCGTCCGCCCGTGGTGGGCGCAAAAGCGCCCGCCTTCGGTTAACGCTTTGGTCACGAAGCGGCGCGCAAACGCAACGCGCGCCGTGTTAACCCGGCCCCGGAACCGCCCTCATACCGACGCGATACCGACGTGATACCGACGCGATGCCGATCGGGGTTTCGCCTTGTTAACAGGGCCGATATCACCGAGTCGCGAGGCGGGCGTTGCATCGCCCGCCCGCCACCGCGCGCGGCCTTCACCCCCTCTTCAGACTTCGGCACGCCCCCGCGCCCCTCGGCACGGGGCCATCCGCCCGCGCCCATCAGACCAGATTGCCAGCACGATATGTCCAGCGTATCCTGCCCGCATGGCGATCTCGATCGAAACCTTCTTCCTCAGCCCCAACGCCGAAGGCACCCTTCAGGCGCAGATCCAGCAGATGATCGCCGAGGGGATTCTCTCGGGCCGCTTCCGCAAGGGCGAGAAGCTGCCAAGCTCGCGCAAGCTGGCCAAGCATCTCGGGGTCAGCCGGATCACGGTGACGCTGGCCTATACCGAGTTGCAGGCCAGCGACTACCTCGAGGCGCGCGACCGCTCGGGCTATTTCGTCTCCGAAAACGCGCCCGAGCCGCCGCAATTCGACCCGCGCGCGCCGGGCCGCGACAGCATCGACTGGTCCCGCGCGCTCGGCCGCCGCTACACCGGCGGCAACACCCCCGAGAAGCCGCAGGACTGGGACAGCTACCGCTATTCCTTCATCTACGGGCAGACCGATCCCAGCCTGTTCGACCACGCCAACTGGCGGCATTGCGCTTTGCAAGCCCTTGGACAAAAGGACTTTCGCGCGCTGACCGCCGATTACTACGACCAGGACGACCCCAGGCTGATCGAGTTCATCCTGCGTCACACCCTGCCCCGGCGCGGCATCCTCGCCCAGCCCGACGAGGTGCTGGTGACGATGGGCGCGCAGAACGCGCTGTGGCTGACCGCGCAGGTGCTGCTGACCCAGCGGCGCACCGCCGCCATCGAAGAGCCGTGCTACCACGCGCTGCGCGACATCCTGACCCAGTCGCGCTGCTACCTGTCCTCGGTGGAGGTGGACCGCGACGGGCTGCCGCCCGCCGACCTGCCGCGCTATGCCGACGTGATCTTCACCACGCCCAGCCACCAGTCCCCGACCAACGCCACCATGCCGATGGACCGCCGCAAGGCGCTGCTCGAGAAGGCCCGCGAGATGGACGCGCTGATCGTCGAGGACGATTACGAGTTCGAGATGTCGTTCCTCCGCGCGCCCTCTCCGGCCCTGAAATCGCTGGATACCGACGGGCGCGTGATCTACGTGGGCAGCTTTTCCAAGTCGATCTTTCCAGGGTTGCGGCTGGGGTATCTGGTCGGATCGCGCCAGTTCATCCGCGAATGCCGCGCCCTGCGCGCCAGCGTCCTGCGCCACCCGCCGGGTCATATCCAGCGCACCGCGGCCTATTTCCTGAGCCTCGGCCACTATGACAGCCTGATCCGCCGCATGGGGCAGGTCTTTTCCGAGCGCCGCCGCGTGATGGAAGAGTCGCTGGCCCGCCACGGCCTCGGCGTGGCCGGGCGCGGGGTGTTCGGCGGCTCGTCGATCTGGATGCGTGCGCCAGAAGGCGTGGACACCGAGGAGCTGGACACCCGGCTGCGCGCCCGCTCCGTCCTGATCGAGCCCGGCCGCCCGTTCTTTCGCGGCCCCGAAGCGCCCCGCAATTACTACCGTCTGGCCTATTCCTCGATCCCCTCCGAGCGCATCCCCGACGGCATCGCGATCCTGGCCGAGGAGCTTTCCGGGCTCTCCTGATCAACCGTCGCCGGCGCGCCCGGGCCGGCCAGGCGCCCGATCCCGCCCAAGCACATCACCGGCAACCCCGCGTTCGCGGCCCGGCCCTGCCCGGTTCGGCCTGGCCGTTTCGCGCGCTGGCCCTATCGCAGCACCCATTCTGGCCCTACTGCCCCGCCGCGCCCCGGCCTACCGTCCCCCCAACCCGCCGGACCCCCGGCCCCCCTTTCACGCGCAGGAGAATCATCCATGCAAATGACGACTGAGGAAGCTTTTGTGAAGACCCTTCAACGGCACGGGATCCGGCATGCGTTCGGGATCATCGGGTCGGC
>JAASSQ010000237.1 GCA_021767845.1 Roseovarius sp.
AGCGCGTCGAGCCCGTCCATGCCCGGCGTGACCCCGTCGAGAATCGCGTCCTCGGCGGCGGCCACCACGTCGCTGCGCGCGCCGAAGGCCAGCAGCAGCGCGGCCGGTTCGCCCCCCGGCGTGGCCAGGCGGCAGTCGTCTGCATAGACGATCCGCTCTGCCAGGTCATCCCACCGGTCCTGGCGCGCCAGTTTCTGCCCAAGGTCCTGATGGGTCGTGCGGGCCATCTCTTCGTCGCTGACAGGCAGCGAGGGCAGGATGATCCGTTTCATCAGATCGTCGATCGCGGCGTCGGGGGGGCGGCGCAGCCGGGACAGGGCCCCGGCGAACAGCCCGCCCCGGGCGGTGGACGCCTTGTCCTGTGAAGGTTTGCGATCCTTGGGTGATCTGGTGGTGAACGGCATGAATGCTCCGACTGGTCTGGTATTGGCCCCACCGCTGCACCCTGATCCGACATCGCGGCCAAAACTGGGCAAGGCTGGGGAGAAGCCGGGGAAATCGCCTTGGGCGGCTCTCCGCCGGGCAGGATTGATTTCGGGGGGCTAAGCGGTCAAAGTGCAGCGATGATCAGGATCGCTGCCGCGTTTGCCCTTGTTTTGCTGACGATGAGCCCGCCTGCCGCCGCCGAGGCCGTGGCGCCGGGCGTGACACTGGACGTGCCGACGCGCAGCGGCAACATTCCGCGCACGAGATGGGAGCACGTCGCCGGCTCGAAGCTGTGGACGCGCGCGGCGCTGTCGGCGCTGAAACAGCATGGCCGCGCCCTGGAAAGCATGGTGCCGGCGGACATCGCGGAGTGGTGTCCGGCCTATCCGACGGCGGGCCGCGATCAGCGGCGGGCCTTCTGGGTCGGGCTCTTGTCCACGCTGGCCAAGCACGAAAGCACCTATCGCCCCTATGCCGTGGGCGGGGGCGGGCAGTGGTTCGGCCTGTTGCAAATCCTGCCGGCGACGGCGCGGGGCTATGGCTGCCGCGCGGGCAGCGGCCAGGCGCTCAAGCACGGGCCGGACAACCTGAGTTGCGGCATACGGATCATGGCGCGCACCGTGGCGCGCGACGGGGTGGTGGCGCGCGGGATGCGCGGCGTGGCCGCCGATTGGGGGCCGTTCCACAGCCGCGCCAAGCGCAGCGACATGATGCGCTGGACCCGCGCGCAGACCTATTGCAAGCCGCTGAGCAGCGTGCGCCCCCGGCTGCGCCCTGCGCGCCCGACCACGATCGCCACGCAGAACTGACGCGGGCCGGGGCCGGCCGCGCCATCAGCCATGCAGGATGCGGCTGACCATCTCGGTCGTGTCGCGGCTGAGGTCGGGGGTGTCGAGGATCCGCTCCAGCTCGGCCCGGATCATGGCCTGCCGCCCGTGGTCGTAGCGTTTCCAGGTCTCGAAGGCCGCACACATCCGCGCGGTGGTTTGCGGATTGACCGGATCGAGCCGGATCAGCCATTCGCCCAGCAATTCGTAGCCCGCGCCCGAAGCATGGTGGAACCCAGCCGGATTGGCGGCCAGCGCGCCAAGGGTGGCGCGGAAACGGTTGGGGTTCTTCATGTCGAAATCGGGATGCTGGGTCAGCCGCGCGGCGGTGACGGCGGCATCGTCGGGGGCGGCGTTGATGATCTGCAGCATGAACCACTTGTCGATCACCAGCCGGTCGTGGCGCCATTGATCGTAGAAGCGTTGCACCGCATCGGCCCCCTTGCCGGCCTGCAGCAGGCAGGACAGCGCGGCCAGCTTCTGGGTCATGTTGGTGGCATCGTCGAACTGCCGCTGCGCTTGCGCCCCGCCATCGAGGCGCGACATCATGCCAAGCGCCGCATTGGCCAGCGCCCGCGCGCCGGACTGGTCCGCATCGGGCCGGTAGGGCGCACTTACCTGATACTGCGCGTAAAGCCGTGGGGCGAGATCCCGGAAATGACGGGCGCGCGCCTGTTTCAGCGTTTCCAGCGCCTCCCATATCGCTTGCGGGTCGGGGGTGGTGCCGCGCTCATGCAGGGTCTGGGCCAGATCGTCCTGGCCCGGCAGCCCGAGGGCCAGGGCGCGGAAGGCGGGATCGAGGCTGTCGTCGCGGGCCATCGCCAGCACCGCGTCGAGATAGCCGGTGTCGGGGGCGGCGCCGTCGCGGATCATCGCCACCAGCCCTTCGCGGGCCAGGGCGCGGCCGGCTTCCCACTTGTTGAAGGGGTCGGTGTCATGCGCCAGAAGGAACGCGCGCTCGGCATTGTCGGTCTCACGTTCAAGGATCACCGGCGCCGAGAAATCCCGCAGGATCGACGGTATGGGGCGCGCGGGCAGACCGGGGAACGAAAAGCTCTGTTCGGCCTCGGTCATTTCCAGCACGGTGGTTTCCTGCACCTCGTCGCCATTGGGGCCCAGCAGGCCAACCGCGATCGGGATCACCTGCGGCGCCTTGTCGGGCTGGCCCGGTGTGGGCGGCGTTTCCTGCTTGAAATGCAGGGTATAGGTGCCTTCCCGCCACTCCTCGGTGACATGCAGGCGCGGGGTGCCGGCCTGCGAATACCAGCGCTTGAACTGACCAAGGTCGCGGCCCGTCACATCCTCGAACACCTTGAGCCAATCCTCGATCGTGCAGGCCTGCCCGTCATGGCGGTCGAAATACAGATCGAGCGCGCGGGCGTAGGCGTCATCGCCCACCAGCCGCTTGAGCATCCCGATCACCTCGGCGCCCTTTTCATAGATCGTCGCGGTGTAGAAATTGTTGATCTCGACGAAGCTTTCGGGCCGCACCGGGTGGGCCAGCGGGCCGTTATCCTCGCGGAACTGGCGGGCGCGCAGGGCGATCACGTCGGAGATGCGCTTGACCGGGGCGCTGCGCATGTCGGCGGTGAATTCAGCATCGCGAAAGACGGTCAGCCCCTCTTTCAGGCAAAGCTGGAACCAGTCGCGGCAGGTGATGCGGTTGCCGGTCCAGTTGTGGAAATACTCGTGGGCGATGATCGCCTCGATCCGTTCGAAATTGGCGTCGGTGCTGGTTTCCGGGCTGGCCAGAACGCAGGAGGAGTTGAAGATGTTGAGCCCCTTGTTCTCCATCGCGCCCATGTTGAAATCATCGACCGCCACGACGTTGAAGATGTCGAGATCGTATTCGCGGCCATAGACCTTTTCGTCCCAGGCCATGGATTTCCTGAGCGCCTCCATCGCGAAGGCGCATTTGCCCTCGTCGCCGGGGCGGACCCAGATGTTCAGCTCCACGTCGCGGCCCGAGCGGGTGGTGAATTGGCCGGGATGGTTCACCAGATCGCCCGCGACCAGCGCGAACAGGTAGGCGGGTTTGGGCCAGGGGTCGTGCCATTCCGCCCAGCCGTCGCCGCTGGCAACGGGATTGCCGTTCGACAAGAGCACGGGCATGTCACCTTCGATCCGCACGGTGAAGGGGGCCATCACGTCGGGGCGGTCGGGGTAATAGGTGATCTTGCGGAACCCCTCGGCCTCGCACTGGGTGCAATACATCCCCGAGGACATGTAAAGCCCCTCGAGCGCGGTGTTGGCGCTCGGGTCGATCTCGACCTCGGCCTCCCAGGTGAAGGGGCCGTCGGGCACAGTGCAGCGCAGCCCGCCTTCGACCGGCTCGGGCGTGACGGGGCGGCCGTCGATTTGCGCGCCGATCAGGGTCAGAGCCTCGCCATGTAGGAAAAACTCTCGCGATTGTGAGTCCGGGTTGGGGCGGAACTCTATCTTGCTGATCACGCGGGTTTTTTTCGGGTTCAGGCGAAAGGTCAGGTGCACGTTGTCCACCAGGTAGGCTGGCGGTGTGTAATCAGACAAATAGATCGCTTGGGGCGAGGCGTCTTTCATCGCGGATGTCTCCTGCGGCGTTGGTTTTGCCGCAGAGGTTAGGGCGATGCGGGTGGCGCCGCAACGCGAAGCCGCCCGGAAAACCATGAATTCGCAAGGAGGTCTTCGATGTCCGCACCGAATACCGATGTCGAAAACGAGGAAAGAAAGCACAAGCCCGCGCTGCTTGGGATCAAGGGCGCGATGATCTTTGCCGGCGCGCTGCTTTTGGGGCTGGTGACGTGGCTGTCCTACCAGGGCAACGAGCCGGGTGAGCCGGCCGCGCATGTCGATGGCCGCACCGGCGAGCTGGACGCGGTCGAGTGACCCTTTCCGGCCCGTCCAGGCCCGCTAAGTAGCGGGGCATGGACAGGACCGTCATCTGCTGGTTCAAGCGCGACCTGCGGGTTGCCGACCACCCCGCGCTGGCGGCGGCGGCGCGGCTGGGACGTGTTTTGCCGCTTTACATCGTGGAACCCGAGCTTTGGCAGCAGCCCGACGCCTCGGGGCGGCAGTTTGCGTTTCTGCGCGAAAGCCTGCACAGTCTGCGCAACGATCTGGACCGGATCGGACTGTCGCTGTGCCTGCGGGTCGGCGATGCCGTGACGGTGCTGGACGATCTGCGCCGCGCGCATGGCGTCACGCAACTGGTCAGCCACGAGGAAACCGGCAACGGCTGGACCTATGCGCGGGATCGAAAGGTTGCGCAGTGGGCGCGGGGGCAGGGCGTGAATTGGCAGGAATGGCCTCAATGCGGAGTCGTGCGGCGCTTGCCCACGCGCGACCGCTGGCAATCCGGGCGCGACGGGTTCATGCGCGCCGCGGTCGTGGCGGTGCCGCAGCAGGTTTGTGGCGTGACCGCGCCCAGTGACCCTATGCCCGGGGCGGCCGATCTGGGTCTGACGGATCACTGCCCGCAGCGCCAGCGCGGCGG
>JAASSQ010000031.1 GCA_021767845.1 Roseovarius sp.
AAGGCCTCGGGCGTGGGGCGCGAGAACTCGAAGGCGGCGATCGAGCACTACTCGCAGCTCAAATCCGTCTACGTGCGCATGGGCGAAACCGAGGCGCCGTTCTGAGGCGGGATAACTGACCAGGAGATCGCGACACGGATCGCAAAGGACACGAGATGGAAGCGGATTACGTTATCGTTGGGGCCGGCAGCGCGGGATGCGCCATGGCGTATCGGCTGAGCGCGGCGGGCAAGTCCGTTCTGGTGATCGAACACGGCGGCAGTGATGCCGGCCCGTTCATCCAGATGCCCGGCGCGTTGAGCTATCCGATGAACATGAAGCGCTATGACTGGGGATACCGGACCGAGCCAGAACCGCATCTGGGTGGACGGCGGCTGGCCTGTCCGCGCGGCAAGGTGATCGGCGGCTCCAGCAGTATCAACGGCATGGTCTATGTGCGCGGTCACGCTTGCGATTATGACCATTGGCGCGACCAGGGCGCGGATGGCTGGGGGTTTGCCGATGTGCTGCCCTATTTCAAGCGCATGGAGAACTGGCACGACGGCGGACATGGCGGCGACCCGTCGTGGCGCGGGTCCGACGGCCCGCTCCATGTCAGCCGGGGCAGCATGGCCAACCCCCTGACCCGTGCCTTCGTGCAGGCGGGCGGGCAGGCCGGCTACGAACTGACCGATGATTACAATGGCGAGAAACAGGAAGGATTCGGCCCCTTCGAAATGACCGTCTGGAAGGGACAGCGCTGGTCGGCGGCGAATGCCTATCTGAAACCCGCGCTGAAGCGTTCGAATTGCGACCTTGTTCGCGGCCTTGTTCAGAAGGTGGTGATCGAGGAGGGCCGCGCCACCGGGGTCGAGGCCATTGTCCGCAGGCGGCGCGAAGTGATCCGTGCCCGGTCAGAGGTGATCCTGGCCGCGTCCTCGATCAACTCTCCCAAGCTTCTGATGCTGTCGGGGATCGGGCCTGCCGCGCATCTGGCCGAGCATGGTATCGACGTGGTGGCAGATCGCCCCGGCGTGGGCGCAAACCTTCAGGACCACCTTGAGTTGTATATCCAGATGGCTGCCAGCCAGCCGGTCAGCCTCTACAAGTACTGGAACCTGTTCGGCAAGGCCTGGGTGGGGGCGCAATGGCTGTTCCGCAAGCAGGGGCCGGGCGCATCCAACCAGTTCGAAAGCTGCGGGTTCATCCGGTCGCGCGCCGGGGTCGAGTATCCCGATATCCAGTTCCATTTCCTGCCCATTGCCGTGCGCTATGACGGGCAGGCGGCGGCCGAGGGGCACGGGTTCCAGGCGCATGTCGGCCCGATGCGCAGCGAATCGCGCGGCAGCGTGACGTTGCGCAGTGCCGATCCGGCCGACGATCCGGTGATCCGGTTCAACTACATGAGCCACGACAGCGATTGGCGCGATTTCCGCACCTGCATCCGCCTCACGCGCGAGATTTTTGCGCAGGACGCGTTCAAGCCTTTTGCCAAGCATGAAATCCAGCCCGGCGCGGATGTGCAAAGCGATGATGAGCTGGACGGGTTCATCCGCGAGCATGTCGAAAGCGCTTATCATCCCTGCGGCACCTGCCGGATGGGCCGGCGCGACGATCCGCGGGCGGTCGTTGACAGCGAGGCGCGCGTGATCGGCGTGGAGCGGCTTCGCGTCGCCGACAGCAGCGTTTTCCCGCGCATCACCAACGGCAACCTCAATGCGCCGTCGATCCTGGTGGGCGAAAAGGTGTCGGACCACGTGTTGGGGCAGGCGCCGCTGCCGCCGGACAACGCGCCCCCGTGGATGCACCCCGACTGGCAGACCGCGCAGCGGTAAGGCCGCGTCCGGGGTGAAAAAGCACATTGGCGCGCGCGGTTTTGATCCGTGTCAAAGCCGCGCGCGCCAGTGGCCCCTAGCGTGATGCGGACCTATTCAGAAGGAGCGCAGCGAAATGTCCCACACCCCGCACGAATTGCACGAAGAGTTCCCCGACAAGGCCGAGAAAATCTCGGAGCTCAAGCAGTCGGACGCCCATTTCGCGCGGCTGGCTGACGAGTATCACGACCTTAACCGGCGGGTGCACCGCGCGGAAACGAATGTCGAGCCGGTGGAAGAGCTGGCCGAGGTCGAGATGCGCAAGAAGCGCGCCGCCCTCAAGGACGAGATCTACAAGATGTTGTCGGCCTGATCGGCCCGCCAGACTGATGCAACGGCCGGGCCTGTCTCCCGGCCGTTCGCGTGTCAGCCCACCTTGTAAGGCAGCACGTCGCGTTCGTCGGGCGCGACCTGCAGACGCCGCTCCAGCGGCGGGACCGAGCGTTGGTGGCACTCCGTGCGCTCGCAGATCCGGCAGGAGATGCCGATCGGCTCGAAGGCGCGTGCGTTCGTGAGATCCAGATCATCGGCATAGACCAGGGCGTCGGCATGCTTGATCTCGCAGCCGAGCGCGATGGCAAAGCGTCGCACCGGCGCACCGAAACTGCCGCCCGGTTTGCTGACATCCCGCGCAAGGCTGATATAGCGCACGCCGTCGGGTGTTTCGGCCAATTGGCGCAGGAAGCGCCCCGGCGTTTCAAAGGCGCGATGCACGTTCCACAGGGGGCACGCGCCGCCGAAGCGCGCGAATTGCAGGCGCGTCGCGGAATGGCGCTTGGTGATCGTTCCTGCCTGATCGACACGCACGAAGAAGAACGGGATGCCCTTGGCGCCGGGCCGCTGAAGCGTGGACAGCCGGTGACAGACCTGCTCGATCGAGGCGCCAAAGCGATTGGCGAGGATTTCAAGATCGTGCCGGGTGTCCTGCGCGGCCTGAAGGAACGGGCCATAGGGCATCAATGCGGCCCCGGCGAAATAGTTGGCCAGCCCGATCTTGGCGATGGCGCGGGCCGCGTCCGACTGGAACCGCGCCAGATCCAGTGTGGCCTCCAGCAGCTTGTCCTGCGTCAGCAGCGCCAGTTGCAGCAGCATCTGGAAGGTCCGGGTTTCCGGCTCGACGCGGGAGGACAGGTGCAGAACCTTGTTCTCGCGGTCGAAGTGGCGCAGCTTGCCGGTATCCGCCTCGGCCAGCGAAATGCCAAGGCTCGCCAGCCTGTCGGCGGCGATATCGCGGATTGGGCGGCGCGGGCCGTCGGGCAGGGCAAAGCGTTCGGCGGCCCGATCGACCGCGTCGATATAGTTGTCGCAGTAATGGAAGAAGTCGCGCACCTCGTCCCAGGGGCTTGGCTGGGTGCGCGAATCCTCGCGGCCCAGGGCCTCGTCCAGGCTGGCGAGCCGTTCATGCGTCTGCCGGTAGGCGCGGTGCAGTTGCAGAAAGGCACGGGCAAAGGCAGGTGCGTTCGAGGCTGTCAGCCGCAGGTCGGCCAGCGGCGGCGGATCCTCGGCAAAGACCGGATCGGCCAGGGCCTCGCGCATGTCGCTGACCATGCGTTCGGCATCCCCGGTGCTCAGTTCCGTGACATCGAACCCGAACTCCTGCGCCAGGGCCAGGACCACCGTCGTGCTGACCGGGCGGTTGTTGTTCTCCATCTGGTTCAGGTAGGGCAGCGACACGCCCAGCTTGACGGCGAAATCCTTTTGCGTAAGGCCAAGGCGCTGACGGGTCTCGCGCAGCTTGGCACCGGCATAAAGTTTCTGGGTGGGCATGGGGCAGGTCTCGCGGGTTTGCAGATTTGCGCTTGATGCAGCGTATGTTTGCAAAGCTGCGGGCGCAAGCGCTGCCTTGTCACGCGCCCGGCGGGGTCAGGTAATCGCGCAGCAGGGCCAGCGGGTGCGCCTTCAGCGACAGGCGCATGGCCACGTAATCCTCGACCACCTCTTCGCCCAGGGTCATGTCGGGCAGATGGGCCGCGGGTTCTTCGATCGCTTCGCCATCCATGTCCCCGGCGAACAGCGGCAGGGGCCTGTCCCCGGCCAGGGCCTTGGCCGCCCAAAGCGCCTCGCGCCGGGACATGCCAAGACTGGCAAAGGCATCCGCCTCGGCCAGCCGGGTGACAATGGCCGGGGCCACGCCCGCGCGGCGCCAGACATCGCTAACCTGCCGGTAGCCGTTGCCGCGCGCGGCGGTGATCCAGGTGGCGTCTTCCTCGGGCAGGCCCCGTATCTGCCGAAACCCCAGCCGCAGGGCCAGCCCGCCGTTGCCGTCGGGTTCCATCACGTTGTCCCAATAGCTGGCGTTGATGCAGACGGGCCGCACCAGGACCCCGTGATCCCGCGCATCCCGCACGATCTGCGCGGGGGCATAGAATCCCATCGGCTGCGAATTCAGCAGCGCGCAGGCGAAGATGCCGGGATGGTGGCACTTGATCCACGCGCTCGCATAGACCAGCAGCGCGAAACTGGCGGCGTGGCTTTCGGGAAAGCCGTAGCTGCCGAACCCCTCGATCTGGGAAAAGCACCGCTCGGCGAATTCCATGTCGTAGCCGTTTCGCTTCATCCCGCGCAGGAAGCGGTCGCGGAATTCGCTGACATTGCCGTGTTTCTTGAAGGTCGCCAGCGAGCGGCGCAGGCGGTCGGCCTCGTCGGGGGTAAAGCCCGCGCCGGTGATCGCGATCTGCATCGCCTGTTCCTGAAACAGCGGCACGCCAAGCGTCTTGCCCAGAACCGCCCCCAGCTCGTCGGAGGGGAACGACACCTGCTCCTCGCCGTTGCGGCGGCGGATATAGGGGTGCACCATGTCGCCCTGGATCGGGCCGGGTCGGATGATCGCGACCTCGATCACCAGGTCGTAGAAACAGCGCGGCTGCATCCGTGGCAGGAAGTTCATCTGCGCGCGGCTTTCCACCTGGAAGACCCCGATACTGTCGGCGCGGCACAGCATGTCATAGACGCGCGGATCCTCGGGCGGCAGGCTGGCCAGCGAATAGTCGTGCCCGTGATGCCGGGCCAGCAGGTCGAACGCCTTGCGGATGCAGGTCAGCATCCCGAGGCTCAGGACATCGACCTTCAGGATGCCGAGCGCGTCGATATCGTCCTTGTCCCAGCAGATGACGGTGCGATCCTCCATGCTGGCATTCTCGACCGGCACCAGCTCGTCCAGCCGCCCTTCGGTGATGACGAAACCGCCGACATGCTGGGACAGGTGGCGGGGAAAACCCTCGATCTCGTGGACCAGGTCCATCGTCTGCCGCAGGCGGCGGTCGTCGGGGTCCAGCCCGATCTCGCGCATCCGCCCGCGCGCCGCCACGCCCGACGAGAAGAAGCCCCAAAGCTGCGAGGACAGCGCCGAAATCGTGTCCTGGCTCAGCCCCATGGCGCGGCCCACCTCGCGGATGGCGCGCTTGCCGCGATAGTGGATCACCGTGGCGCACAGTCCGGCGCGATGCCGGCCATAGCGTTCGTAAATCCACTGGATCATCTCTTCGCGGCGCTCGTGCTCGAAATCCACGTCGATGTCGGGGGGCTCGTCGCGGGCCTCCGAGACAAACCGCTCGAACACCATCGTGCCCACCTCGGGGCTGACCGAGGTGACCCCCAGGCAGTAGCAGACCACCGAATTCGCCGCCGACCCGCGCCCCTGGCACAGGATGCCGCGCGACCGGGCAAAGGCCACCACGTCGTTCACGGTCAGGAAATACGGCTCGTATCCCAGCTTGGCGATCAGGGTCAGTTCATGCTCCAGCAGGGTGCGGACCTTGTCGGGTGCGCCCTGCGGATAGCGCCACTCCAGGCCCGCCAACGCCAGGCGGCGCAGGCGGTCGGCGGGTGTTTCGCCATCGGCCACCTCACTGGGATATTCATAGCGCAGCTCGTCCAGCGAAAAGACCAGCCGCGCCGCCAGATCGCCCGCCCGCTGGACCGCGCCCTCGTGGCCTGCAAACAGGCGCAGCATTTCCTTTTCGCTGCGCAGGCGGCATTCCCCGTTGGCCAAGGCCTCGCGCCCCAGATCGTCCACGCGGGTGCCGGTGCGGATCGCGGTCAGCACATCGGCCAGCTTGCGGCGGCGGCCGTGGTGCATCCGCGGGCAGGCCGACGCGAGCGTGGGCAGGCCAAGCGCCGCCGCCAAATCGGCCAGCCGGTCAAAGCGGTCGCGATCCTGCCCGTCATAGTCCGGCGCCATCAGCAGGTGCATGTCATTGCCCATGTGGCGCACCAGCCTTCGGGCCTGTGCCTGCCAGTCGGGGGGATGCCCCGGCCCCTCGGCCGGGTGCAGCAGCAGTTCCAGCCCCGCCGCTCCGTTCAGCACATCATCCAGCGTCAGGTGGCAGGCGCCCTTTTCCGCGCGGCGGCGTCCGAGGGTCAGCAGCCGGCACAGGCCGGCCCATCCAGCACGATCGCGTGGCAGGGCGGTCATCACCAGCCCCTCGTCCAGCCGCAGCCGCACGGCGGGGATCAGGCGTGGGGTGGTCTGCCAGTTCGGGATGTGCCCGCCCGGGGCGGGCGGGCCGATCGGGCCGTCACGCGCCTCGATCGCCTGCCGCTCGGCCACCTGCCGGGCGATCTCGCGCGCGGCGGTATGGGCGCGCACGATGCCGGCCACCGAGTTTTCATCGGCGATGGCAATGGCCGGCAGCCCCAGGAGCGCGGCCCGGCGCACGTATTCCTCGGGGTGCGAGGCCCCGGTGAGGAAGGTGAAATTCGAGGTGATCGACAGTTCGGCAAACATCACGACGCACCATTATATTCACCTTTTGTTCTTTTTCGAGTCGGATATGGTCACGGGGTAGACCCGTTGACGCGGTGTCATGCGGGCGCCCGGCAAAGCCGAAGCCGCCTCAAAGCCTGTCCTTGAATTCGTCCAGAACCGTCTCGTAGACCGTGCGCTTGAACGGCACGATCCACTGGAGCACCTCGTCAGGGGCCATCCACCGCCACTCGGAAAACTCCTGATGGTCGTCGGCATCCAGCCGCACCTGGTCGTCCCGCCCGTGAAAGCGCATCAGGAACCACTTTTGCTCCTGCCCCTTGTATCGGCCCTTCCACAGACGCGGCACCAGGTCGTGGGGCAGGTCATAGGGAATCCAGGTTCCGGTCTCGGCCTCGACGGTGACCAGGTCGGGGGTCACGCCGGTTTCCTCCTGCAACTCGCGCAGCGCCGCGGCGCGCGGGTCTTCGCCCTTGTCGATGCCGCCCTGGGGCATCTGCCAGGCGGGCGGTTCATGCGGCTGGCGGTCGATCCGATGCCCGACGAAGACCTCGCCTTGGGGATTGGCCAACATCACCCCGACATTGCGGCGATAGGGCAGTTTCTCGATTTCCTCAGGGGTCATGGCATGGGCCTTCTGGCTGGTTTTCCGGCAGTCTTGCCAGCACGGCGGAGAAGGTCAACCGATCCCCGCCAAAAGAAAACCGCCCGCCGAAACCCCGGCGGGCGGTCGAGGATCCATCCTGCCGGGCGGCGTCAGTCCGCCTGGACGCCCAGGGTGGTCAGGCCCTTGAGAATGTCGATCGCATAGGCAAGTTGGTAGTCCTCTTCGCGCAGCTTGGCGACCGCTTCGGCGCGGGCGCGCTCTTCCTCGATCTGGCGGGCCTCGTCCTCGGACAGGCTGTCATTGTCCAGCCGGCCGCGCAGGTCGGCTTCGAAGCGGCCACTGGGGCCGTTCTCTTCGGCGTCCTCGGATTGCGCGGGGCGGCGGGGCTGTTCGACCACGATGTCGGGCGACACGCCAAGCGCCTGGATCGACCGGCCCGAGGGGGTGTAATAGCGCGCGGTCGTCAGGCGCATCGCCCCGTCCCCGCGCAGCGGCATCACCGTCTGGACCGAGCCCTTGCCGAAGCTTTTGGTGCCGACCACGATCGCGCGGCGGTGATCCTGCAGCGCACCGGCCACGATTTCCGAGGCCGAGGCCGACCCTCCATTGATGAGCACGACGATCGGCTTGCCATTGGCCAAGTCGCCGGCCGTGGCGTTGAAGCGTTCGCCATCTTCGGTGTGGCGGCCACGGGTGCTGACGATCTCGCCTTTTTCAAGGAACGCGTCCGCCACCTTGATTGCCTGTGTCAGCAGGCCGCCGGGGTTGTTCCGCAGGTCCAGAACGATGCCGTTGACGTTCTCTTCGCCGCCGGCGGCCTCGATCTGTTCGGCCAGCCCGCTTTCGAGGTTGCTGAAGGTCTGATCGTTGAAGGTGGTCACCCGCAGCACGACGGCATCCTGCTCGGTGCGGGCGCGCACGGCGGTCAGGGTGATCGTGTCGCGGATGATCGACACGTCGAACGGCTCCGCCTCGCCTTCGCGCACGACGGTGATCACGATCTCGCTGCCGACCGGGCCGCGCATCAGGTCCACCGCCTCGTCCAGGGTCAGACCAAGCACGCTTTCGCCGTCCACGTGGGTGATGAAATCCCCGGCCTCGATCCCGGCATTGTCGGCGGGCGTGCCGTCGATGGGCGACACCACCTTGACGAATCCTTCCTCCTGCGTGACCTCGATTCCGAGACCGCCGAATTCGCCGCGCGTCTGCACCCGCATGTCGGCGGCGTCGTCGGGCGACAGGTAGCTTGAATGCGGGTCGAGCGAGGTCAGCATCCCGTTGATCGCCGCTTCGATCAGCTCGCCCTCGTCCACCTCTTCGACATATTGCGACCGGATCCGCTCGAAGATGTCCCCGAACAGGTCGAGCTGTTCATAGACATTGCTCTGCTTGGCGGCTTCCTGCGCCAGAAGCGGCGCGGCCACCTGCGTGGTCACGACGATCCCGGCCAGCGTTCCGGCAGCGGCGGCCATCAGGAATTTCTTCATAGGTCAGTCTTCCTTGTCTGTCCTGAACCACTCCAGCGGGTCCACCGGAGTATTGTTTTCTCTCACCTCTATATAGAGGGTTTCGGTCCGTCTCGCACCCGCCTCCTGGCCAGCGGCGGTCAGGACCACGTCATCGGCGTCATCCGCGCCGCCCATCAGGCCCACCGGGCTGCCGCCCGGAAGCACCTGCCCGGCTTCACCATAGACCACGTCAAGACCGGCGAGCACCAGCAAAATACCGGTCTGCGGTTCGAGGATTATCACGTTTCCGTAATCCAGAAGCGGCCCGCGATAGCGCACGGTCGCCGCCGCGGGGGTGGTCACAAGGGCCCGCGGGCGGGTCGCCATCACGATGCCGGGGCGCGTGATTCCGGCGGCGTCGGCCTCGCCCGCGCGGCGCAGGATTCGGCCATCCACCGGCAGTGGCAGCGCGCCCTTGCGGTCGCGCAGGCCCGGCAGGCTGCCGGGGGCCTCGTTGACAGCGATCTGGCTCAGGCCGCTGGCAAAGCCCTCCAGCGTGTCGGTCGAGGCCAGCAGCAGCGCGGTCTTGACCGGGTCCTCGGTGAAACGGCGGGGCAGGTCGGTGCGGTCGGCGATGGCCTGGCTCAGCGCGGCGCGCGCCTCCTGCACGCCCTCCAGACCCTCGCGCAGCTTGTTGACCGCGCTTTGCTGCAGGGCGCGCAGCACGCTGACCTCCTCGAGCGTGGTGCGCAGGTCCGCTGCGCGGCTGTTCAGCGCCGGGGTGACATCGGCCAGGATCATGCCCGAACGCGCGGTCCCCACCGGGCCCGAGGGGTGCAGCATCAGCACCGGCGCGGGCGTGTCGCCAATGGCCATGAGCACACCGAGAAATTGTGCGACCTCGTCCTCGCGGGCCTGCAGCTCACGGCTCAGGGTTTCTTCGCGGATCGCGGCCCGGCGCAGCCCTTCGCGCATGGCCTGCAGCCCGTCTTCATAGGCTTTCACCGTTTCGGTCAGCGCCTTCACGCGATTGCGCGCGCTCTTGGCATCGGCCAGCATCTCGCCCGCCCCCACAAGCCGTTCGGCCGCGGCCCGGGCGGCGGTGGCCGGATCGGTCTGGGCGGTGGCGGCGCCGGCCGCCATCAGCCAGAAAAGCGCCGCGAGCCACTTCATGCGATCAGGCTCTCCCCGGTCATCTCGTCGGGTTGGGGCAGGTTCATGAGCGCCAGCAGCGTGGGCGCCAGATCGGCCAGCCGGCCGGATCTGAGGGTGGCCCCCTCGGGCCCGCCCACCAGGATGACCGGCACCGGGTTCAGGGTGTGCGCGGTGTGCGGCCCGCCGGTCTCGGGATCGACCATCACCTCGCAATTGCCGTGATCGGCCGTCACGATCATCGCGCCGCCCTTTTTTTCAAGGGCGTCCAGCACCCGGCCCAACCCCTCGTCCACCGCCGTGCAGGCGGCCATCGCGGCGCTCAGATCGCCGGTATGGCCGACCATGTCGGGGTTCGCGTAATTCACCACGATCAGGTCATAGCCGTCCTCGATGGCCCCCACGAACTGATCCGTCACCTCGGCCGCGCTCATCTCGGGCTGCAGGTCATAGGTCGCCACCTTGGGGGACGGGGCCATGTAGCGGTCCTCGCCGGGCTCGGGGTCTTCCTTGCCGCCGTTGAGGAAGAAGGTGACATGCGGGTATTTCTCGGTCTCGGCCAGATGGAACTGCCGTTTGCCCTGTTTCGAGACCCATTCGCCAAGCGTGTTGACGATCTCGCGGGCCGGAAACACCGTCTGCATGAACTGGTTATGCAGGTCGGAATACTCGACCATGCCCAGCATCGCGGCCCAGTCGGGGCGGGGTGTGACATCGAAGGCGTCAAAGCCCGGCTCGGCCACGGCGCGGAGGATCTCGCGTGCTCTATCTGCCCGGAAATTAAGGCAAAAAAAGCCGTCGCCGTCCTTGGCGCCGGCATAGTCTCCGATCACCGTGGGGGTCACGAACTCGTCGGTTTCGGAGCGGGCATAGGCGTTGGTCACGGCGGTGCGCGCGGTGGCGGCGCGCGGGCCTTTCGCGTGGATCATGGTCTCGTAGGCCTCTTGCACGCGGTCCCACCGGTTGTCGCGGTCCATCGCGAAATAGCGGCCCCCGACCGTCGCGATCGTGACACCGGCCTCCAGTTCGGGTTCCAGCCGTTCCAGGAAGGTGCGCGCCGATTTGGGCAGCACGTCGCGCCCGTCGGTGATGGCGTGAAGCGCCACGGGAACGCCCGCGCGGGCAATCGCGTTGGCGGCGGCGATGATGTGATCCAGGTGCCCGTGCACCCCGCCATCCGAGATCAGACCCATCAGGTGCGCGGTTCCGCCCGAGGATTTCAGCCGCGCGATGAAATCCGTCAACGCTTTGTTTTCAAAGAAACTTCCATCCTCGATCGCCAGGTCGATCTGGCCCAGGTCCATCGCCACGACGCGGCCTGCGCCGATATTCGTATGGCCCACCTCGGAGTTGCCCATCTGGCCGGTGGGCAGGCCGACATCGGGGCCGTGGGTGACCAGCGTGGCGTTCGGGCAGGTGGCCATCAGGCGATCGACATTCGGGGTGTCGGCCAGCACCGGGGCATTGGCCTCGGTCCGGTCGGACAGGCCCCAGCCATCGAGGATGCACAGGACAACGGGTTTGGGGGTGCTCATGCTCTGCTCCTGCCTGGATAGGGGCGTTCTAACGCCTCCGTGCGGCGGGGTGAAGCGCCGAAACGCCGCGTGGCGGGCGAATCGGGGGCAAGTCATTGGTAAACCGGCGAAACCCCGGATCGGCATCACGTCGGTATAACGTCGGTATTGCGTCGGTATTCGCACCGACGACGGACAGGGTTAACGGACCGTGCGCTGGCAAGGTGCACAAACCGGCTGCGGTTCTGTCACAAAGGCCGCCACGGCGGCAATGGCGGGCCAAGGGGCCGTCAGGCGCGGTGATAGGGGCTTCCGGCGAGGATCGAGGCGGCGCGGTAGAGCTGTTCGGCCAGCATCACCCGCGCCAGCATGTGCGGCCAGACCATCGCCCCGAAAGACAGCTTCAAATCGGCCCGCGCGCGCAAATCGGGGGCAAGCCCGTCGGCGCCGCCGATCACGAAGGCCAGATCGCCGCGCCCGTCATCGCGCCAGCGGGCCACGTGGTCGGCAAAGGCGGGCGAGGTCATGACCTTGCCGCGCTCGTCAAGCGCCACCAGCACCGCGCCCTTGGGCAAGGCGCGGTCCAGCAGCGCGGCCTCGGCGGCCATGCCGCCGCCCTTGCGGTCCTCGACCTCGTGCATGGTGGCGGGGCCGAGCCCCAAGGCGCGGCCCGTTCGGTCAAAGCGGGTCAGGTAATCATCGAGCAAATCGCGCTCGGGGCCGGCTTTCATCCGGCCCACGGCGCAGATATGGACGCGCATTCAGCTTTCGGCGCTGGCGGCGGCCTTGCTGGGCAGCCACATCTTCTCAAGCTGGTAGAACTCGCGCACCTCGGGGCGGAAGACATGGACGATCACGTCGCCCGTGTCGATCAGCACCCAGTCGCCGGCCTCCTTGCCCTCGACCTTGGACAGGATGCCGAACTCCTGCTTGAGCCGGTCGGCCAGCTTCTCGGAGATCGAGCCCACCTGGCGCGAGGACCGGCCCGAGCAGATCACCATGTAGTCGGCCATCGCGGATTTCCCGCGCAGATCGACCTGCACGATGTCTTCGGCCTTGTCGTCGTCGAGTGAGGAAAGGATGCGTTCAAGCTGCGCTTCGCTTGTTACGTCCATGACGGGCGCCATTACCGACGCCCCCTGTTCAGCGGCCCGTGCCGCGTCAGCCGTAAAAGACAGGACATGGTCCTCCTTCGTTGCACACCGATCCGCCCCGGTGCCGGGCATACTTCAAAGGTAGCAACACGGCGGTGACATTTCAATGAAACCTTGGCCGCTGCGGCGATCCCCGGCCAAAGGCCGCGCGCGCTGGTTCAGTCGCCGGGCGGGGCGGGTCGGTGGGTGGTGATCTCGGAGCCGGGCAGCATCTTGACCTCGCGCTGGGGGAAGGGGATCGAGATGCCGTTTTCCTGAAAGGCGTCCCAGAGCGCCAGATAGACATTGCCGCGGATATTGGTCAGCCCGCCGGTGGGATCGCGGATCCAGAAGCGCAGGATGTAATCCACGCTGCTGTCCCCGAAGCCGACGATATGGCAGACCGGCGGCTTGAAGGACAGCACCCGGTCCACGCCCTTGGCGGCCTCGACGGCGATGCGGCGCACCTTGTGTGGGTCGTCCGCGTAGGCCGTGCCGAAATAGATGTCGAGCCGCACGAATTCGTCCGAATGCGACCAGTTGACCACCTGCCCGGTGATCAGATCCTCGTTCGGGATCAGGTATTCGCGCCCGTCGCGGGTGGTGATCGACACGTAGCGCGCACCCAGGCTGTTGATCCAGCCGAAGGTCTCGCCGAGCGAGATCACGTCACCCGGCTTGATCGAGCGGTCGAGCAGCAGGATCACCCCCGACACCAGGTTCGAGACCACCTTCTGCAGACCGAAGCCCAGCCCGACGCCGATCGCGCCCGACAGCACGGCCAGCCCCGTCAGGTCCACGCCCACCGCCTTGAGCCCGATGAAGAACGCCGCGCCGTAAAGGATGACCTGCAGGAACTTGACCGCAAGAACCTGCATCGAGGGCGAGATTTCCTCGTTCCGGCGGATCTGCGCGGCGGTGGTGCGCGACAGGAACCGCGCCGCGAACAGCAGCACCGCGATCACCGCGACCGCCTGCAGCACCATCCACAGCGACAGCCGCATCCCCGCGAGTTGCACCGCGGCGCTGTCCAGAAGGCGCTGGGTTTCCTCGGTCAGGCCGAGGATGCCGAGCGTCACCCATGTCCAGGCCGCATAGCGCACCACGGCGCGCAGGAAGCCGTTGAGAATGAAGCGCGTGGCGATGGCGATCAGCAGCCAGGCGAGCGTTAGCTCGGCAAGGATGCCGAGCAGGTAGGACCGGCTGGGCCAGGTGGTCGCCTGCATCACCAGCACGGTGGGCCAGATCAGCATGACGAAGAAGATCAGCCGCAAGCGCCGGTGGATCATCACCAAAAAGCGCATCCGCCACTTGGGCCAGCCTTCGCGCGTGCGCATCCACTCGTAAAGGCGCGGCCCCAGCCCGCGCGCCAGCAGATGCGCCAGCACCAAGAGTCCGAGCGCGATCCCCACCTGGTAGGCGTTCCACGGCCGCAAGAGGTTTTCCAGAACCGTCTGGATCTGGTCCCAAAGCCCGAGCGCGATGTCCTGGGGGGCCTGTAGCGTGTCGTTTTCCATTGCCTGACAAAGTGGCATGCAGCGGGCCGGGCGGGCAAGCCCGCTCTGGACAAATGCGCGCGGGCGCGGTCAAGTCCGGGCCAAGAAGACCGAGGAGACCCACATGACCACCGTGTTGTTCACCCATTCCGATTGCCTGGACCATGTCACGCCCGACGGCCACCCCGAGCAGGTCGCGCGGCTGGAGCATGTGCTGGCGGCGCTGGAGGGCAAGGGGTTGACGCGCGAGGAGGCGCCGCTTGCCTCGGACGAGGATCTGCGCCTGTGCCATCCGCAATCCCATATCGACGCGCTGCGCGCGGCTGAACCGGAGGAGGGGCAGGTGCAGCTCGATGCCGATACGTGGATGTCGCCGGGCTCGGTCAACGCCGCGCTCCGCGGGGCGGGCGGCGCGATCGCGGCGGTGGATGCGGTGCTGGGGGGACGGGCCGGCAATGCCTTTGTCGCCACCCGCCCGCCGGGGCACCACGCCGAAACCGCCCGCCCGATGGGGTTCTGCTTGTTCGGTAACGCGGCGATCGCCGCGCGGCACGCGATGGAGCGGCACGGGCTGAGCCGTGTGGCGGTGGTGGATTTCGATGTCCATCACGGCAACGGCACGCAGGACCTGCTGTGGTCCGAGACCCGCAGCCTGTTCGTGTCCTCGCATCAGTATCCCTTGTGGCCCGGCACTGGCGCGGCGGACGAGACCGGGGCGCATCGCAACGTCATCAACGTGCCGCTCGATCCGCTGTCGGACGGTGCGGTGTTTCGCGAAGCCTATGAGGACGAGGTGTTCCCCGCGATCGACGCCTTCGCGCCTGAGTTGCTGCTGATCTCGGCCGGGTTCGACGCGCATCGCGAAGACCCGCTGGCCAAGCTGATGCTGACCGAGGCGGATTTCGTCTGGGTGACCGAGCGGCTGTGCGACCTGGCGGCGGCGCATTGCGGCGGGCGCGTGGTGTCCTGCCTGGAGGGCGGCTATCACCTGGAGGCGCTGGCGGCGAGCGCGGCGGCGCATGTCGATGTGCTGATCGCGCGCGGCGGCTGAGCGGGGGTATCGGGGGCGTTGCCCTCGTCGCGGCGGGGCCGCGACTCCCCCAAGGTATTTGGAGCCAGATGAAGGGGGCAGCGCCCCCCGATCGGAGGAGTTGAGCGATGCGAGCCGGTTTGATCGTGCTGTGCCTGGGCTACGTGCTGAGCCAGTTTTTCCGTGCCTTCCTGGCGGTTCTGGCGCCGATGCTGGAACGGGACTTGGGCGTGGGGGCGGACGATCTGTCCTTTGCCTCGGGGCTGTGGTTCGTGGCCTTTGCCGCGATGCAGATCCCGGTGGGCTGGGCGCTGGACCGGATCGGGCCGCGGCGCACGGCGTCGGTGCTGCTGGCGCTGGGCGGGGGCGGCGGGGCCGCGATCTTTGCGCTGGCGCAGGGGGCGGGGCATGTCAACCTGGCGATGCTGCTGATCGGGGTGGGATGTTCGCCGGTGTTGATGGCGTCGTATTACATCTTCGCGCGGCAATTTCCGCCCGCGCGGTTCGCCACGCTGGCGGCGTTGATGCTGGGGGTCGGGTCGGTCGGCAACCTGGTGGCGTCCTGGCCGATGGCGGTGGCGGCCGAGCTGATGGGGTGGCGCGCGGCGCTGGCCGGGCTGGCGGCGCTGTCGGCGGCGGTGGCGGCGGGGCTGGCGGTGTTCGTGCGCGACCCCGCGGCGCCCGAGGGCGAGGCGCGCGGATCGGTGCTGGACCTGCTGCGGATGCCGGTGCTCTGGGTGATCTTTCCGTTGATGTTCGTGGGCTATGCGCCCTCGGCCGCGCTGCGGGGGCTGTGGATCGGGCCTTACATGGGCGATGTCTTTGCCCTGAGCACCGCACAGATCGGCCAGGCGACGCTGGTCATGGGCGTGGCGATGATCGCCGGCACGTTGTGCTATGGCCCGCTGGACCGGATCTTCCGCACGCATAAATGGGTGATCTTCACCGGCAACGCGGCGGCGGCGCTGGCCGCCTTGGCGCTGGCGGCGACGGTGGGGCAGGGCGTGGCGCTGTCCCTGGTGCTGTTCGCGGCGGTGGGGTTTTTCGGGGCGTCCTTCCCGGTGATCATCGCCCATGCGCGCAGTTTCTTTCCGCCGCACCTGGCCGGGCGGGGGGTGACGCTGCTCAACCTGTTCGGGATCGGCGGCGTGGGCGTGGCGCAGTTCGTGTCGGGGCCGATCCAGGCGGCGGCGGTCTCGGCCGGGGGCACGGAAAACGGCTACATGGTGCTCTTCGGCTTTTTCGGGGCGGTGCACCTGGCGGGGGTGCTGGTCTACCTGGCCAGCCGCGACAGCGGACGCGACACGTGCGGTGAAACCGGGCGCTGAGCCTGCCCCTTTCATCCGTGCCGCGAAGCGTATATGACCCCGGCCTGAACCCTTTCACCAACCCGGAGATTGAAAAATGGGGTACAAGGTCGTCGTCGTGGGCGCCACGGGCAACGTGGGCCGCGAAATGCTGAACATCCTGGCCGAGCGCCAGTTCCCGGTGGACGAGATCGCCGTTCTGGCGTCGCGCCGGTCGCTGGGGACCGAGGTGAGCTTTGGCGATCAGACCCTGAAGACCCAGGATCTGGACGCCTTCGATTTCACCGGCTGGGACATGGCGCTCTTTGCCATCGGATCGGACGCGACCAAGACCTATGCGCCCAAGGCCGCCGCGGCGGGCTGCGTGGTGATCGACAACTCGTCGCTCTATCGCTACGACCCGGACGTGCCGCTGGTGGTGCCGGAAGTGAATCCTGAGGCGGTCGATGGCTATTCCAAGAAGAACATCATCGCCAACCCAAACTGCTCGACCGCGCAGATGGTCGTGGCGCTGAAGCCGCTGCATGACCGCGCCAGGATCAAGCGCGTGGTGGTCAGCACCTACCAGTCAGTGTCCGGCTCGGGCAAGGAGGCCATCGACGAGCTGTGGGACCAGACCAAGGCGGTCTACAACCCGACCGAGGAGGTGGCGCCGAAGGTCTATCCCAAGCAGATCGCCTTCAACGTGATCCCGCATATCGATGTCTTCCTCGAGGATGGCTCGACCAAGGAAGAATGGAAGATGGTCGCCGAGACCAAGAAGATCGTGGACCCGTCGATCAAGCTGACGGCGACCTGCGTGCGCGTGCCGGTCTTCGTGGGTCATTCCGAGGCGATCAATATCGAGTTCGAGGAATTCCTGGACGAGGACGAGGCGCGCGACATCCTGCGCGAGGCGCCGGGCCTGATGGTCGTCGACAAGCGCGAGGATGGCGGCTACGTCACCCCGGTCGAATGTGTGGGCGATTTCGCCACCTTCATCAGCCGTATCCGCCAGGACAGCACGATCGAGAACGGTCTGAACATCTGGTGCGTCAGCGACAACCTGCGCAAGGGCGCGGCGCTGAACGCGGTGCAGATCGCCGAGACCCTGGGCCGCCGGGTTCTTAAGAAAGGCTGAGCGGGCCGCGATCAGGTTCGGATGTCAAGGACGGGCGCCCCTGTCGCGGGGCGCCCGTTTCGCGTGCGGGGAGCGGC
>JAASSQ010000032.1 GCA_021767845.1 Roseovarius sp.
ACCGCGCTGGACGGTGTGACAGCTTCGCCTGATCCGACGGGGTGACAGGGCGGATTTGCGCCCTAGTTGATGACTTGTGAGCAGGATAGTCCGGTCGGTCCTTTGCAGGGGTGGAGGCGGCGCTTCCTTATTTGTATACGTCTGCATACACACTTGCGCGGCAGACAGGTGCAAGTTCTGGAATGTGTCCGCGCTTGGTTGACCCGGCAAAGGGGCGGCGGTAAACCCTGCACAAGTCAGTGCAGCCATCTGAATGCGCGCGGGACGCGCATGAAAGGAGCCACCCCGTGGAAGAGATGCTGAGGGAATATCTTCCCATTCTGGTCCTTCTTGCCATCGCCATCGGCCTTGGACTCGTTCTCATTCTCGCGGCGGTCGTCGCGGCGGTCCGTCACCCGGACCCCGAGAAGCTGAGCGCCTATGAATGCGGCTTCAACGCGTTCGACGATGCAAGGATGAAATTCGATGTCCGGTTCTACCTGGTGTCGATCCTGTTCATCATTTTCGATCTGGAAATCGCCATGCTGTTCCCCTGGGCCGTGGCGTTCCAGGATATCTCGATGACGGCCTTCTGGTCGATGATGGCCTTCCTGGCCGTTCTGACGGCCGGGTTCGCCTATGAATGGAGAAAGGGAGCCATGGAATGGGAGTAGCGACCGGACTGAACACCGCCGGGCCCGACCGCGAGGTGGCGACCCAGGATCTGAACCGCGAGCTTCAGGACAAGGGCTTCCTTGTCACCTCGACCGAGGACATTATCAACTGGGCGCGCACCGGCAGCCTGCACTGGATGACCTTCGGCCTGGCGTGCTGCGCGGTCGAGATGATGCATTCCTCGATGCCGCGTTATGACCTGGAACGCTTCGGCACCGCGCCGCGGGCCAGCCCGCGCCAATCGGACCTGATGATCGTCGCGGGCACGCTGACCAACAAGATGGCCCCGGCGCTGCGCAAGGTCTACGACCAGATGCCCGAGCCGCGCTACGTGATCTCGATGGGCTCCTGCGCGAACGGTGGGGGGTATTACCACTACAGCTATTCGGTGGTGCGCGGCTGCGACCGGATCGTGCCGGTGGACATCTACGTGCCGGGCTGCCCGCCAACGGCCGAGGCCCTGGTTTACGGCATCTTCCAGTTGCAGCGGAAGATTCGCCGCACCGGAACCATCGTGCGCTAGGCGCGCACCCATTACAGGCGCGCGCCGCGACCGCGCGCGAAAGGACGATGACGATGAGCAACGCGCTGAAGGAACTGGGCGCCCATATCGAGGTGAAGCGCCCCGATTGCGTCCTGGGTTGGGAGGTCTGCCACGGAGAGCTGAATGTCAGCGTGGCGCTGCCCAATATCGTCGGCCTGGTCGAGTTCCTGAAAACCGACCAGACCTGCCGGTTCTCGACGTTGGTGGACATCACCGCCGTCGACTATCCCGAGCGACCCAAGCGGTTCGACGTGGTCTACCATTTCCTGAGCATGTACCAGAACCAGCGGATCCGCCTGCGGGTGGCCGTGCGCGAAGAGGACATGGTGCCGTCGATCACCGATGTGCACGCCTCTGCCAACTGGTTCGAGCGCGAGGTGTTCGACATGTTCGGCATCCTGTTCTCGGGCCATCCAGACCTGCGCCGCATCCTGACCGATTACGGGTTCCGCGGGCACCCGCTGCGCAAGGATTTCCCGACCACGGGCTATACCGAGGTGCGCTATGACGAGGTGCAGAAGCGCGTCGTCTACGAACCCGTGAGCCTGGTGCAGGAATATCGGCAGTTCGACTTCATGTCGCCCTGGGAAGGGGCCGATTACATCCTGCCCGGCGACGAGAAGCAGGAGGAAGCCAAATGATGGGCGGAGGATACGGCATGGGCGGCGGCGGTTTGCTGTTCTTTGTCATCATGGCCGTGCTGGTCGTGGTGCCGTTCTGGCGGCTGCTGCCGCAATTCGGCATCCCGAACTGGGTGGCCCTGGTCTCGATCATTCCCCTCGGTGCGCTGATCCTGCTGTGGGTGATGGCGTTCCGCGACAAGATTGACGGAGGGCGCGCGTGATGGACGGCTCCAAGTTCGAGGATGCCCTGACGGGCGAGCAGAAGATCCGCAATTTCAACCTGAACTTCGGGCCCCAGCACCCCGCCGCGCACGGGGTTCTGCGGCTGGTGTTGGAGCTGGACGGCGAGATCGTCGAGAGGTGCGACCCGCATATCGGCTTGCTGCATCGCGGGACCGAGAAGTTGATGGAAAGCCGCACCTACCTGCAGAACCTGCCATATTTCGACCGGCTGGATTACGTGGCGCCGATGAACCAGGAGCATGCCTGGTGCCTGGCCATCGAGAAGCTGACCGGGGTCGAGGTGCCGCGCCGTGCCAGCCTGATCCGGGTGCTCTATTCCGAGATCGGCCGCATCCTGAACCATCTGCTGAACGTGACCACGCAGGCGATGGACGTGGGCGCGCTGACCCCGCCGCTGTGGGGGTTCGAGGAACGCGAGAAGCTGATGGTCTTCTACGAGCGGGCCTGCGGCGCGCGCCTGCACGCGGCCTATTTCCGCCCCGGCGGCGTGCACCAGGACCTGCCGTCCGAACTGATCGACGATATCGAGGCATGGGCGCATGAATTCCCCAAGGTGCTCGACGATATTGACGGTCTTCTGACCGAGAACCGCGTCTTCAAGCAGCGCAACGCTGATATCGGCGTCGTGACCGAGGAAGACATCCAGAACTGGGGCTTCTCGGGCGTAATGGTTCGCGGCTCGGGGCTGGCATGGGATCTGCGCCGTGCGCAGCCATATGAATGCTATGACGAGTTCGACTTCCAGATCCCGGTGGGCAAGCACGGGGATTGCTATGACCGCTACCTGGTGCGCATGGAAGAGATGCGCCAGTCGCTTTCGATCATCCTGCAATGCATCGAGAAGCTGCGCGCGCCCGAGGGGCAGGGCGACATCCTGGCCCGCGGCAAGGTCACGCCGCCGACGCGCGGCGAGATGAAGACCTCTATGGAGGCGCTGATCCATCACTTCAAGCTTTACACCGAGGGGTTCCGCGTGCCGCAAGGCGAGGTCTATGCGGCGGTCGAGGCGCCCAAGGGCGAGTTCGGCGTCTACCTGGTGGCCGATGGCACCAACAAGCCCTACCGCGCCAAGCTGCGCGCGCCGGGTTTCCTTCACCTGCAGGCGATGGATCATGTGGCCGGGGGCCACCAGCTGGCCGACGTGGCGGCGATCATCGGGACCATGGATGTCGTGTTCGGGGAGATCGACCGGTGATGAAATGGGCAAGCGCGGCCTGGGCCGCCGGTGTTGTTTTCCTGGCAGGCGGATGCGCCCTGCCGCCCGAGGGGGTCAGCGCCGAGGACGTGGCCGAATACAAGAGCGCCGTGGCCTCGATCGGGTGCGAGATGGTCAGCGAATCCGACTATCTGCCGGTAGAATTGCAGGCGGGGCTGACCCGCGACCAAGCCAAGGACATCACCGCCTACCTGCTGGCCTCGGGCGAGGCCGAGCGGCTTGAGAATGGCGGTGCGAAACTGACGACAGGAGCCTGTGCGTAAGAATGCTGAGACGTCTCCATCAAGAGCAGCCCGAGAGCTTTGCCTTCACGCCCGAGAACCAGGCCTGGGCCGAGGCCCAGATCACCAAGTATCCCGAGGGACGGCAGGCAAGCGCCGTGATCCCCCTGCTGTGGCGCGCGCAGGAGCAGGAAGGCTGGCTGAGCCGCCCGGCGATCGAACACGTCGCCGAGATGCTGGACATGGATTACATCCGCGCCCTCGAAGTCGCGACGTTCTATTTCATGTTCCAGCTTCAGCCGGTGGGCAGCGTGGCGCATATCCAGGTCTGCGGGACCACGTCCTGCATGATCTGCGGTGCCGAGGACCTGATCGCCGTGTGCCGCGAGAAGATTGCGCCCAATCCCCATGAACTCAGCGCCGATGGCAAGCTGAGCTGGGAAGAGGTGGAGTGCCTCGGGGCCTGCGCCAACGCGCCGATGGCGCAGATCGGCAAGGACTATTACGAGGATCTGACCGCCGAGGGCTTTGCCAAGCTGCTGGATGATCTGGTCGCGGGCAAGGTGCCGGTGCCGGGATCGGAGAAAGGGCGCTATGCCAGCGAACCGGCGACGGGCCTGACCAGCCTGAAGGAGTTCGACAGCGGCCGCACCAAGCACAACGCCAGCGTCCAGTTGGCTGTTGACCTTGGCGATACCGTCAAGCGGATCGACGGCAGCGAAGTGCCGCTGCTGGCGCCGTGGCGTGACAAGGGGGCGAACCATCAGCCCGCCGATCCGGCCGTCAAGCTGAACGAAACCCCGCAGGAGGTGGGCGCGAAGGCCAACAAGCCGCAACCGGGGGCCAAGACCCCGGTGGACGACACGGGCGTGTCCAAGCGGGAAGCTCCGGTCAAGCCCAAGGCCAAGCCGCAGGCCAGGGCCGCGGGCGCAGCCGAGGCATCGGGCACGAAGCCCGAAACGATGAAAGCCCCGCGCAAGGAGGGGGCCGATGACCTGAAGCTGATCAAGGGGGTCGGGCCCAAGCTGGAGGCGCTGCTTCACAAGCTGGGGTTCTTCCATTTCGATCAGATCGCGGGTTGGACCGAGGACGAGGTGCAGTGGGTTGACCAGAACCTTGAGGGATTCAAGGGCCGTGTCAGCCGCGACAACTGGGTGGAACAGGCAAAACTGCTGGCCGATGGCAAGGAGACCGAGTTCTCTGCCAAGGCCAGGAAAGGGGGCGTCGACTGAAGGCGCCGATTTGATACCGACAGGGGGTAAGTAGTGATGTCTGAAGCTCCGAAATGGACCACGTGCCAGATCGTATGTTGGGCGTTGGCCGGCCTTGCCGGCCTTGCCGTTCTTCTTGGAACCACGGGTTCCCTGGGCTTCATCGTCGCCCTGATGCTTGGCGCAGCACTTGCCGTTCTGTTGGGGCTGGTCTTCACCCGCCTGGTGTGTTCCGGCGAGACATCGGCGCTCGAGGCGACGGCGGGCACCACCGTCGGCAAGATGATGGGCACCCAGCCGGTCGGGTCCGGCACCGATGGCGACGCGGCGGGCAAGGATCAGCCGGCCTCGAAACCGGCCGAGGCAAAGGAGGCGGCGGCCACTGCCCCCGCGTCGGAGAAGGACGAGACGGATGCGCCGACCGCGGCGCGCACTGACAAGGACGCGGGCGAGGGCACACGGCCCGAAACCCTGTCGGCGCCCAAGGGGGGCAAGGCCGACAACCTGAAGGAAATCAAGGGCGTCGGCCCGAAACTCGAGGCTTTGCTTCACGAGATGGGGTTCTACCATTTCGACCAGATCGCCAGTTGGGGGCCTGACGAGGTTGCCTGGGTCGATGAGAATCTCAAGGGCTTCAAGGGCCGGGTGAGCCGCGACAACTGGGTCGAACAGGCCAAGACGCTCGCGGCGGGCGGTGAAACGGAATTTTCCAAGCGCGTCGAAGACGGCGACGTGTATTGAGAGTGAACGGAACGATGAGCAACCATTCGGACGAGATGCGACAGGCACGCAAGGGCCGCACCGTGGGTGTGGTCATCGCCGTCACCATGATCGTCTGGATGGGCGCTCAATGGCTGGGATCGCAGATGGGCTGGCCGGTGCGCTTTGTCTTTCTGTTCGACCTGGCCGCCATCGCCGCCCTGATCTGGGCGTTGGTGGTCACGATGCAAATCTGGCGTGCGCGCCGGGACAATCGAGGATGAAATCGGATGCTCAAGGACGAAGACCGCATCTTTACCAATCTCTACGGCATGCACGATCGGACGCTGAAAGGCGCGATCGCCCGTGGGCATTGGGACGAAACGGCGAAGATCCTGCAGAACGGGCGTGAGTGGATCATCGAGCAGATGAAGGCCAGCGGTCTGCGCGGGCGCGGTGGGGCCGGATTTCCCACCGGGCTCAAGTGGTCGTTCATGCCCAAGGAAAGCGACGGGCGGCCCAGTTACCTGGTGGTGAATGCCGACGAATCCGAGCCGGGCACCTGCAAGGACCGCGAGATCATGCGCCACGATCCGCACACCCTGATCGAGGGGTGCCTGATCGCGTCCTACGCCATGCGGGCCCATGCCTGCTACATCTACATTCGCGGTGAATACATCCGCGAGCGCGAGGCGCTGCAGGCGGCGATCGACGAGGCCTACGAAGCCGGTCTGATCGGCCGGAACGCGTGCAAGTCGGGATACGATTTCGACCTCTACCTGCATCACGGGGCCGGGGCCTATATCTGTGGCGAGGAGACCGCGCTGCTGGAAAGCCTGGAAGGCAAGAAGGGGATGCCCCGGATGAAGCCGCCCTTCCCGGCCATGGCGGGGGTCTATGGGTGCCCGACGACGGTGAACAACGTGGAATCGATCGCCGTGGTGCCCACGATCCTGCGGCGCGGGCCGGAATGGTTCGCCGGGTTTGGCCGGCCCAACAACACCGGCACCAAGATCTTTGCCGTCTCGGGCCATGTGAACACGCCATGCGTGGTCGAGGAAGAGATGTCGATCTCTTTCGAGGAACTGATCGACAAGCATTGCGGCGGCATTCGCGGCGGCTGGGACAATCTCAAGGCGGTGATCCCCGGCGGGTCGTCCGTGCCTTGCGTGCGCGGCGAGAACATGCGCGACGCGATCATGGATTTCGACGCGCTGAAGGACAAGGGATCGTCGCTCGGTACGGCGGCGGTGATCGTGATGGATCAATCCACCGACATCATCAAGGCGATCTGGCGGCTGTCCAAGTTCTACAAGCACGAAAGCTGCGGCCAGTGTACGCCCTGCCGCGAGGGCACGGGCTGGATGATGCGGGTGATGGACCGGCTGGTGCGCGGCGAGGCCGAGGTGGACGAGATCGACATGCTGTTCGACGTGACCAAGCAGGTCGAGGGCCACACGATCTGTGCGCTCGGTGATGCCGCCGCCTGGCCGATCCAGGGGCTGATCCGAAATTTCCGCGACGAGATCGAGGATCGGATCAAGGCACAGAAAACCGGCCGCGTCAGCGCGGTCGCGGCGGAGTGAACCGATGCGGGGTATGATCCTTTCTCTGGCGGCGGTGATGGCGCTGGCCTCGTGCAGCGAGCGCGGCGAGCGGGTCACGTTCAACGGGATGTATTTCCCGGCCAAGTCCAGCAAGGCGTCGGACGACCGCAAGGATTTCGTCGTCACCGTGCGCCGTGTCGAGCAGGGGCTGGCGGAAGCGCGCGAAGCGGGCCGCTACGAGGCCACGAAATACTGCGTCAACAGTTTCGGCACCTCCGAGATCGACTGGGCGCAGGGGCCGGATGCCGATGCCGCACTGCTGGTGTCGAACGGACGTCTGACGCTGAGGGGACGCTGCCAGATATGGTGACACCCTTTCTCATAACGGGCGGAATGCGGGCATGTTATTGCATAGCGCGCAGCCTTTCTCCCATCTGCGATGCAGATGGGCCGGTGCGCGTGTGGTGCCGGGCCCCGTTGCTGAAAGGAGAGCACCCATGACCCTCGTGAAATCCCTTGTTCTGAGTGCCGCGTTGACCGCGGCTGCCGCGACCGCCGGGGCCAAGGCCAACCCGGGCCTGGCCGGCGAGGAAGACATCAATGCCGGGCTGCTGGTCGTCGCCGTGGCCGACAAGATCAGGCGCGCATGCCCGGACATCTCGGCGCGGTTCCTGACCGCGCGGTCTTATATCACCACCCTGAAAAGCATGGCGTCCGAGCGGGGCTACTCGGATGGCGAGATCGAGGCCTACATCAACGACGATCTCGAAAAGGAAAAGATGCGGATGCGGCGCAATGCCTTTTTCGAGTCGCGTGGCGCAAGCAATCTCGATCCGGCCAGCCTGTGCGCCCTCGGGAAAGCCGAAATCCAAAAGCAGAGCCAGATCGGCACGCTGCTGAGAACGAAGTGAGAAACCATGTCTGACCTGCGCAAGATCATCATCGACGATCAGGAAGTGGAAGTGGAAGGTGCGATGACGCTGATCCAGGCCTGCGAACAGGCCGGGATCGAGATTCCGCGGTTCTGCTATCACGAACGCCTGTCGATTGCCGGCAACTGCCGGATGTGCCTCGTCGAGGTGGTGGGCGGCCCGCCCAAACCCGCGGCGTCCTGCGCCATGCAGGTCAAGGATCTGCGCCCCGGTCCCGAAGGCCAGCCGCCGGTCGTCCGGACCAACTCGCCGATGGTCAAGAAGGCCCGCGAAGGGGTGATGGAGTTCCTGCTCATCAACCACCCGCTGGATTGCCCGATCTGCGACCAGGGGGGCGAATGCGACCTGCAGGACCAGGCGATGGCCTATGGTGTGGATTTCAGCCGCTACCGCGAGCCCAAGCGCGCGGTGGACGATCTGGATCTCGGGCCGCTCGTGGAAACCCACATGACGCGCTGCATTTCCTGCACGCGCTGTGTGCGCTTCACCACCGAGGTGGCGGGCATCGCCCAGATGGGCCAGACCGGCCGGGGCGAGGATGCCGAGATCACCTCGTATCTGGGCGAGACGCTGGACAGCAACCTGCAGGGCAACATCATCGACCTCTGCCCGGTGGGGGCGCTTGTCTCGAAACCTTATGCCTTTACCGCGCGGCCCTGGGAGCTGACCAAGACCGAAACCATCGACGTGATGGATGCGCTCGGCTCGAACATCCGGGTCGATACCAAGGGCCGCGAAGTGATGCGCATCCTGCCGCGCAACCATGACGGCGTGAACGAGGAGTGGATTTCCGACAAGACGCGCTTTGTCTGGGACGGGCTGCGCCGCCAGCGTCTTGACCGGCCATATGTGCGCGAAAACGGCAAACTGCGCGCGGCCACCTGGCCCGAGGCGCTGGAGGCCGCGGCATCGGCGCTCAAGGGTGCCAAGAAAGTCTCTGGCTTGGTCGGTGATCTTGCCCCGGTGGAAGCGTCCTTTGCCCTCAAGCAATTGATCGAAGGGCTTGGCGGGTCGGTGGAATGCCGGACCGACGGGGCCAAACTGCCGGCGGGCAACCGTAGTGGCTACGTGGGCAACGTGGCGGTGGAAGATCTGGACACCGCGAAGGAATTCGTGCTGATCGGCACCAACCCCGCGGTCGAGGCGCCGGTTCTGAACGCGCGTATCCGCAAGGCGTGGATCAACGGCGCGAACGTCACCGTGGTCGGCCCGAATGTCGATCTGACCTATGACTACATCCATGCCGGAACCGGGCGCGCGGCGTTGTCCAAGCTGAAAGCCGGGGACGACGCAATCGTGATCGTCGGGCAGGGCGCGTTGAGCGAGGCCGATGGCGAGGCCGTTCTGGCCGCCGCGCAGGCCATCTCGGGCCGGATGCTGGTTCTGCATACCGCCGCGTCGCGCGTGGGCGCGATGGATGCGGGTTGCACGACCGAAGGGGGCCTTGAGGCCGCCATCGACGGGGCGGACGTGATCTACAATCTCGGCGCCGACGAGGTGGAGATCCAGGATGGTCCTTTTGTGATCTACCAGGGCAGCCACGGGGACCGGGGCGCACACCGCGCCGACGTGATCCTGCCCGCGGCCGCCTACACCGAGGAACAGGGCGTCTTCGTCAACACCGAAGGGCGGCCGCAACTGGCCCTGCGTGCGGGCTTCCCGCCGGGTGAGGCCAAGGAAAACTGGGCCATTCTGCGGGCGCTGTCGGGAGAAATGGGGCAGGCCTTGCCCTACGATTCGATGATCCAGCTGCGCAAAGCGCTTGTCGAGGAGGTGCCGCACCTGTCGCAGGTCGATCAGGTGATCGAGAACGACTGGCAGCCGCTTCCGTCGGGCAAGCTGGGGGATGCGGATTTCCGGTTGGCGATCAAGGATTTCTACCTGACCAACCCGATCGCCCGCGCCAGCGAGCTGATGGCCGAACTGAGCGCCAACGCCAAGGCCCGTCGCGCACAGCCGGTGGCGGCGGAGTAATGAAGGTTGCGGCGCTCATATCGCCGCTGTCACTGGTCGTGGCCGGTGCCGTGTCGGGGTGTGAATCCACCGCGCCGCAGACGGCTGCGTTCAACCCGTCCTACCAGGGTGTCGAAACCCGGTTCCTGGGCGACGATCTGGTCAACTTCCAGGTTCGGATGGTAGGAGCGCGGGACAGCGAGGACGTGAGTCGCTACGCCGAATGCGCCGCGGCTCAATACGCGCTGATCCGAGGATATGGATTTGCGCGCCACTTGCGCACAAATGTTACCGAGTCGGGTGGAATCTGGCGCGGTGATGCGGTTTATACGATCTCGCCGGCCCTGCCGCGCGGATTGAAGACAATCGACGCCGAAGTCGTCGCCGCCAATTGCGCGGAAAACGGAATACCGATGGTGTGAGGACCTGATGGCAGACTTCTTTACAACCCCGCTCGGGATCGCGGTGATCATCGTGGCGCAATGCCTGGCCGTTGTGGGCTTTGTCATGGTGTCGCTGCTGTTTCTCGTATACGGGGACCGCAAGATCTGGGCGGCGGTGCAGATGCGGCGCGGGCCTAACGTCGTGGGGGCGTTCGGGTTGCTTCAGACCGTCGCGGATGCGTTGAAATACGTGGTCAAGGAAGTCGTCGTGCCCGCGGGCGCCGACAAGGCCGTGTTCATCCTCGCGCCGATGACCAGCTTCGTTCTGGCGGTGCTGGCCTGGGCGGTGATCCCGCTGAACGAAGGCTGGGTGCTGAGCGATATCAACGTCGCGATCCTGTTCGTCTTCGCCGTGTCCTCGCTGGAGGTATACGGCGTCATCATGGGCGGGTGGGCCTCGAACTCGAAATACCCGTTCCTGGGCAGCCTGCGCTCGGCGGCGCAGATGATTTCCTACGAGGTGTCGATCGGCCTCATCATCATCGGCGTCATCATCTCGACCGGGTCGATGAATTTCGGCTCGATCGTGGCGGCGCAGGACACGGCCTATGGCTTTTTCGGGTGGTATTGGCTGCCGCACCTGCCGATGGTGTTCCTGTTCTTCATCTCGGCCCTGGCCGAGACCAACCGGCCGCCGTTCGATCTGCCCGAAGCCGAATCCGAACTGGTGGCGGGCTACCAGGTTGAATATTCCTCGACGCCGTTCCTGCTGTTCATGGCGGGGGAATACATCGCCATCTTCCTCATGTGCGCGCTGACCTCGCTGCTGTTTTTCGGCGGCTGGCTGTCGCCCATTCCCGGCCTGCCGGACGGTGTGTTCTGGATGATCGCGAAGATGGCGTTCTTCTTCTTCCTCTTCGCGATGGTCAAGGCGATCACCCCGCGTTACCGCTATGACCAGTTGATGCGGATCGGGTGGAAGGTTTTCCTGCCGCTGTCGCTGGCCTGGGTGGTGATCGTGTCATTCCTTGCGAAATTCGAAGTGCTCGGCGGCATGTGGGCCCGTTGGGCGATTGGAGGCTGAGCCATGGCGAATATCGACTACGGACGCGCAGCGAGCTATTTCCTGCTGAAGGATGTCATCAAGGGCTTCCGGCTCGGGCTCAAGTATTTCTTCGCGCCCAAGGCCACCGTGAACTATCCCCACGAGAAAGGCCCGCTGAGCCCGCGGTTCCGCGGCGAACATGCGCTGCGCCGTTATCCCAACGGCGAGGAACGCTGCATCGCCTGCAAGCTGTGCGAGGCGATCTGCCCGGCGCAGGCGATCACCATCGACGCCGAACCGCGCGACGACGGCAGCCGCCGGACGACGCGCTATGACATCGACATGACGAAATGCATCTATTGCGGCTTCTGCCAGGAGGCGTGCCCGGTGGATGCGATCGTCGAGGGACCGAATTTCGAGTTCGCGACCGAAACCCGTGAAGAGCTGTTCTATGACAAGCAGAAGCTGCTTGAGAACGGCGAACGGTGGGAGGCGGAGATCGCCCGCAACCTCGAACTGGACGCGCCATACAGATGACCGATCCCAAGAACCCTTTCGAGGCGATGATGGCCCAAGCGCGGGAGATGGCGAAAGCCATGAATCCGGCGCTGGAGTCGTTTTCGCCCAAGGGGATGGAGAAACTCTGGCCCACCATGCCCAGGGACATCATGGAAATGACCTTTGGCAAGGGGATCAGCAGCGAGGGGCTCGATGCCAAGACGCGGCTTTTGCTGACTCTGGCGGGCCTGACCATGCTGGGCGCCCAAAGCGACGCGCAGATCCGCATGACGGTCCGCCACGCGCGGGAGGCGGGCGCCACCAAGGATGAGATCGCCGAGACCATCGCCCAGATGGCGGTGTTTGCCGGCATACCGTCCATGAACCGGGCGATGGAATTCGCCCGCGAGGTTCTGGACGAAACCGACGAAAAGGACAACGAGACATGAGCATTGCGGTGATGTCGTTCTACCTGTTTGCGGTCTCGGCGCTGGCCGGGGGGCTGTTCACGGTCATCAGCCGGAACCCCGTCCATTCGGTGCTGTGGCTGATCCTGGCGTTCATCAGTTCGGCCGGGCTGTTCGTGCTGCTCGGGGCCGAGTTCGTGGCGATGCTGCTGATCATCGTCTACGTCGGCGCGGTGGCTGTTCTGTTCCTGTTCGTGGTGATGATGCTGGACGTGGATTTCGCGGCGCTCAAGGCCGAGATGGCGCGCTACATGCCGCTGGCCCTGCTGATCGGGGTCATCCTGCTGATGCAGTTCGGGCTGGCTTTCGGCAACTGGCAGATGGCCGACGGGGCCGAGGCCGCGCGCGGCGCGGTCACGCCGGACGGGGTGGAGAACACCGCCGCCCTGGGGCTGTTGCTTTATGACCAGTACTTCCTGCTGTTCCAGACTGCAGGCCTGATCCTGCTGGTGGCGATGATCGGGGCGATCGTCCTGACGCTGCGCCACCGCACCGATGTCAAGCGGCAGGATGTGCTGGCGCAGATGTATCGCGACCCGGCCAAGGCGATGGAACTCAAGGACGTGAAGCCGGGGCAGGGGCTTTGATCGACTGAAGCCAAACGCGGCGCGACAGACACGACAAGCCCCGGCGCGCACCGGGGCGCGACAAGGACAAGACGGACGGGCAAGGCCCGGAGGGACACGCATGATAGGACTTGAACATTACCTGACGGTGGCGGCGGCGCTGTTCGTCATCGGGATCTTCGGCCTCTTCCTGAACCGGAAGAATGTCATCATCCTGCTGATGTCGATCGAACTGATGCTGCTGTCGGTCAACATCAACCTCGTGGCCTTCTCGGCGCATCTGGGCGACCTGGTGGGCCAGGTCTTTACCCTCTTCGTGCTGACCGTCGCCGCGGCCGAGGCGGCGATCGGCCTTGCCATTCTCGTCTGCTTCTTCCGCAACCGCGGCACCATCGCCGTGGAAGACGTCAACGTGATGAAAGGCTGATCCGATGGAATTGACCATTCTTTTCGCGCCTCTCATCGGGGCCCTCATTGCCGGGTTCGGCTGGCGGATCATCGGCGACGTGGCCGCGCAATGGGTCACGACCGGCCTGTTGTTCCTGTCCTGCGTGCTGTCGTGGATCGTGTTCCTGGGCCATGACGGCCAGACCGAGATCATTCACATCTTGGACTGGATCGAGTCCGGCTCGCTCAGCACGGCGTGGTCGATCCGGCTGGATCGCCTGACCGCGATCATGCTGATCGTCATCACCTCGGTGTCGGCCCTCGTGCACCTCTACTCGATGGGCTACATGGCGCATGACGAGCATTTCCGCGAAGGCGAAAGCTATCGCCCGCGGTTCTTCGCCTACCTGTCGCTCTTCAGCTTCGCGATGCTGATGCTGGTGACGGCGGACAACCTGGCGCAGATGTTCTTCGGCTGGGAGGGCGTGGGCCTTGCCTCGTATCTGCTGATCGGCTTCTATTTCCGCAAGCCGTCGGCCAACGCCGCCGCGATCAAGGCCTTCGTGGTCAACCGGGTGGGCGATTTCGGCTTCGCGCTCGGGATCATGGCGCTGTTCTTCCTGACCGACTCGATCCGGTTTGACGATGTCTTCGCCGCGGCCCCCGAACTGGCCGAGACGCAACTGACCTTCCTGTGGACCGAGTGGAACGCCGCCAACCTCGTGGCGTTCCTGCTGTTCATCGGGGCCATGGGCAAGTCGGCGCAGCTGTTCCTGCACACCTGGCTGCCCGACGCGATGGAAGGCCCGACGCCGGTCTCGGCGCTGATCCACGCCGCAACCATGGTCACGGCGGGCGTGTTCCTGGTCTGCCGCATGTCGCCGATCATGGAATATGCGCCCGAGGCGATGGCCTTTGTCACCTTCCTGGGCGCGACCACGGCGTTTTTCGCCGCCACGGTCGGCCTTGTGCAGAACGACATCAAGCGCGTGATCGCCTATTCGACCTGTTCGCAGCTTGGCTACATGTTCGTGGCCGCGGGCGTGGGCGTTTACAGCGTGGCGATGTTCCACCTGTTCACCCACGCCTTCTTCAAGGCGATGCTGTTCCTCGGCGCCGGGTCGGTGATCCACGGGATGCATCACGAACAGGACATGCGGAACTATGGCGGCCTGCGCAAGAAGATGCCCTACACGTTCTGGGCCATGATGATCGGCACGCTGGCGATCACCGGGGTAGGTATTCCGCTGACCGGCTGGATCGGGTTTGCCGGGTTCGCCTCGAAGGACGCCGTGATCGAAAGCGCCTATGCGGGCACGGCGGGGGGCTATGCCTTCTGGATGCTGGTCATCGCGGCGCTGTTCACCAGTTTCTACAGCTGGCGGCTGATGTTCATGACCTTCTGGGGCACGCCGCGCGGGGACAAGCACACCCATGAGCACGCGCATGAAAGCCCGAAGGTGATGCTGATCCCGCTTGGCGTTCTGGCGCTTGGCGCGATCTTCGCCGGGGCGATCTGGTACGGCAGCTTCTTCGGCAAGACCAACGAGGTCGTGAAGTTCTTCGGCGGCGAGTATGGCAAGCCGTCCGAGGAACTGGTCGAGGCCGTGGCCGAGCGCAGCCCGAAAGCGTCCGAATTGCACTACGTGATGGAAAGCGCGCCGGGCGAGGCCGCGATCTTCATCAAGCCCGAGAACACCGTTCTGCACGAGGCGCATTACGTGCCCACTTGGGTCAAGCTGTCGCCCTTTGTCGCGATGGTGCTGGGGCTGGTGGTGGCTACCTGGTTCTATATCGTGAACCCCTCGATGCCGCGCAAACTGGCCGAGAATCAGCGCCCGCTGTACCTGTTCCTGCTCAACAAGTGGTATTTCGACGAGGTTTACGATGCGCTGTTCGTGCGTCCCGCAAAATCGCTTGGCAAGGCACTGTGGAAACGCGGCGACGGCGACGTGATCGACGGGTCGATCAACGGGGTGGCAATGGGGATCATCCCCTTCTTCACCCGGCTCGCGGGCCGCGCTCAATCGGGTTACATCTTCACCTACGCGTTCGCGATGGTGCTCGGTATCGCGGTCCTCGTGACCTGGATGACCTTCATCGGAGGGGCTGAATAATGGATAACCTGCTTTCCATCACCACGTTCATCCCCGCCATCGCCGCCGCGATCCTGGCGATCTTCCTGCGGGGCGAGGATGCCGCGGCGCAACGCAGCGCCAAGTGGGTGGCCCTGATCGCCACGTCGCTGACCTTCCTGGTGTCGATCTTCATCCTGACGGGGTTCGACCCCAATGACACCGGCTTCCAGATGGTCGAGGAGCACGCCTGGCTTCTGGGACTGAAATACAAGATGGGCGTGGACGGGATCAGCGTGCTGTTCGTGATGCTGACCACCTTCATCATGCCGCTGACCATCGCCGCGTCGTGGAACGTCACGGTGCGGGTCAAGGAATACATGATCGCCTTCCTGGTGCTGGAAACGCTCATGCTGGGCGTGTTCATGGCGCTTGATCTGGTCCTGTTCTACCTGTTCTTCGAGGCGGGCCTCATCCCGATGTTCCTGATCATCGGCATCTGGGGCGGCAAGGAGCGGATCTACGCCAGCTTCAAGTTCTTCCTCTACACCTTCCTCGGGTCGGTGCTGATGCTGGTGGCGATGGTAGCGATGTTCGCGGATGCGGGCACCACCGACATCCCGACGCTGATGAACCACCAGTTCGGATCGGAGAGTTTCTCGCTACTCGGAATCCATATCGTTGGCGGGATGCAGACCCTGATGTTCATCGCCTTCTTCGCCAGCTTCGCGGTGAAGATGCCGATGTGGCCGGTGCACACCTGGCTGCCGGATGCGCACGTGCAGGCGCCCACGGCGGGGTCTGTCGTTCTGGCCGCGATCCTGCTGAAGATGGGCGGCTACGGTTTCCTGCGGTTCAGCCTGCCGATGTTCCCGGTGGGGGCCGAGGTGCTGACGCCGCTGATCCTGTGGATGTCGGCCATCGCGATCGTCTATACCTCGCTCGTGGCGCTTGCGCAGGAGGACATGAAAAAGCTGATCGCCTATTCCTCGGTCGCGCATATGGGATACGTGACCATGGGGATCTTCGCGGCCAACCAGCAGGGGATCGACGGCGCGATCTTCCAGATGATCAGCCACGGCTTCATCTCGGGGGCGCTGTTCCTGTGCGTGGGCGTGATCTATGACCGGATGCACACCCGCGAGATCGACGCCTATGGCGGGCTGGTGAACCGGATGCCGGCCTATGCGCTGATCTTCATGCTGTTCACCATGGCCAATGTCGGCCTGCCGGGCACCAGCGGCTTCATCGGGGAATTCCTGACGCTGGTCGGGGTGTTCCAGGTGAATACATGGGTTGCGGCCGTGGCCACGACCGGGGTGATCCTCAGCGCGGCCTACGCGCTGTGGCTCTATCGCCGGGTGGTTCTGGGCGATCTGATCAAGGAAAGCCTGAAGTCGATCACCGACATGAGCGGCCGCGAACGTGCGATATTCGCGCCGCTCGTTGTGATGACCCTGCTTCTGGGCGTCTATCCCAGCCTGGTGACGGACATCACCGGGCCGGCGGTCGAAGCCCTGATTTCGAACTACGACACGGCCCTGGCCGAGGCGGATGCCGCCAGCCAGATCGCCGCCGCGCAGCAGTAACGGAGGCCCTGAGAAATGCAGGCTGATCTGAATGTTATCCTGCCCGAGATCGTCATCTCGGTCTACGCGATCGCCGCGCTGCTGTTCACGGCCTATACCGGCCGCGATCGCATGGCGGGGATGCTCTTGTGGCTCACCGCGGCGCTGATGGGCGCCATGGCCCTGTGGATCGGGGCGACGGGCGCGGGCACACGCACGGCATTCGGCGGCATGTTCAACGATGACGGCTTCGCTCGTTTCGCCAAGGTCACGATCCTGCTGAGCGCCGCCGCCGTCATGGTGATGGGGCAGGAATACATGATGCGCCGCAAGATCCTGCGCTTCGAGTATCCGGTTCTCATCGCGCTGTCGGCCGTGGGCATGATGCTGATGGTGTCGGCGGGCGACCTGATGGCGCTCTACATGGGGCTGGAGCTGCAATCGCTGGCGCTTTACGTGGTCGCCTCGCTGCGGCGCGACAGCGCGAAATCCACCGAGGCGGGCCTCAAGTATTTCGTGCTCGGCGCGCTCAGCTCGGGGTTGCTGCTG
>JAASSQ010000238.1 GCA_021767845.1 Roseovarius sp.
CGGCGCCGCCCCGTCCGCCCCTCGTAACCGAAATGATACCGTTTACGCCGTTTTCCCCGCACGCAAGGGGCCGAATCGGGTAGTATGGGGCGTGTCTGCTGCACACGCCGTTTCGGGCGAAGACATCGGATGACTGGGTATTTGGGTATTGGGGGGATTCGCGATGTGGCGCTTCATTTTCGTGACTTTCGCTTTTCTGGGCTGGGCGTTCTACGATCTCAGCGGCGGGGCCGACTACGCGCCCAGCGCCAATTCGATCCAGGCCCGCGCCCTGATCGGGGACACGCGGCCCGTCCCGCGCCCCGTCCGGGTCCAGGTGACGCGCCATGCCATCGCCGACGCTCAAGACAGCGCGCCACAGACGGTCACACGCTCGCTGAACTCGCTGTCCGATTTGCGCCTGTCACGGGGCGAGCATGTTGAAATCCGCCTCGCCTCGGCCGATGCGGCGGACATGGTCCTGCCGGCGGCGGCCTCAACCGCGACGGAGCAGCGCGACCGCGTCCTGCCGGCCACCGCCACGGCCTCGGCCACCGCATTCACTCGTGGCCTCTCGACCGCCGACACATCCCCGACACCCGAGGAAACGGTCGTGCCGCGCCCCGAGACCGAAGCCGAGCCGGACGACCTGCGCCGGGTCACCGCCAGCGCCGTCAACCTGCGCGCCGGCCCCGGTACGCAGTATGACCGCATCGGCCGCCTCACGCGCGGACAGGACGTGCGCGTCCTGCAAGACCCCGGCAATGGCTGGATCAAGCTGCGGGTCGGCGCCTCGGGGCGGGTCGGCTGGATGGCCGAACGGCTGGTCAGCGCGGCGAAGTGATTGCATCACCCCGCGACACGCGCCATAGCATCCGCCCATGAGCGCGAAATCCATCCTCATCACCGGCTGTTCCTCGGGCATCGGCCATGACGCGGCCCACGGGCTGCGTGCCCGTGGCTGGCGCGTCTTCGCCGCCTGCCGCCGCGCCGAGGATTGCGAGCGCCTGCGCGCCGAGGGCTTCGACAGCCCCCTGATCGACTACCAGGACCGGGCGACCATCGCCGCCGGGCTGGCCGAGGTGCTCGACGCCACCGGCGGCACGCTCGACGCGCTCTTCAACAACGGCGCCTTCGGCTGCCCCGGCGCGGTCGAGGATCTGCCCACCGACGCCCTGCGCGACATCTTCGAGGCCAATTTCTTCGGCTGGCACGACCTGACCCGGCAGGTCATCCCGGTGATGCGCGCGCAAGGATCGGGTCGGATCGTGCAATGCTCGTCTGTGCTGGGCTTCGTGACGCTGCGCTGGCGCGGCGCCTACAACGCCACCAAGTTCGCGCTCGAGGGGCTGACCGACACGCTGCGCATCGAGATGCGCGACACCCCCATCGACGTGATCCTGATCGAGCCCGGCCCCGTCACCTCGAAGATCCGGGTGAACTCCATCCCGCATTTCGAACGCTGGATCGACTGGGAAAACTCGCCCCGCGCCGAGCAATACCGCACCACCCTGCGCAAGCGGCTCTATCAGGACACCGGCAAGCCCGACACGTTCGAACTGCCCGCCTCGGCGGTCACCAAGAAACTGGTCCACGCGCTCGAATCCTCCCGCCCCCGGCCGCGCTATTACGTGACCACGCCCACCTACGTGATGGGCACCCTGCGGCGGCTGCTGCCGACCCGCGCGCTGGACTGGGTGCTCTCCAAGGGCTGATTGCCGCGCCGGGCCGGAATTCGCTTTCGCTTTTTGCGGATGGCACCCTAGATGGGCCACAGACGCGATTCGAAGGACACCGACACGACATGCTCAACGATCCGCTCTTCCTCATCGCGGCCGCCGCCTGCCTGGGCGTCGCCGTGATCCTGGTCTTCGGCATCAGCACCTTCGGCAAGGAGGGCCTCGACAACGCCAAGCGCGCCAACAAGTTCATGCGCTGGCGCATCATCGCGCAATTCGTGGCGGTGATCCTCATTCTACTTTTCGTCTATATCCGCAGACAGGGGGGACAGTGACATGGTCGTGCTCAACAAGATCTACACCAGGACCGGCGACAAGGGCGAAACCGCGCTCGGCAACGGCGCGCGGGTGGCCAAGCACGCGATGCGCGTGACCGCCTATGGCACCGTGGACGAGGTGAACGCCACCGTCGGCCTTGCCCGCCTGCACGCCACCGGCGAAACCGACGAGGCGCTGGCGCGCATCCAGAACGACCTGTTCGACCTGGGCGCCGACCTGTGCCGCCCCGACATGGACAAGGACGACGAGGCCGACTACACGCCGCTGCGCGTCTCCGACAACCAGGTGAGCCGCCTGGAATCCGAGATCGACACGATGAACAAGACGCTGGAACCCCTGCGCAGCTTCATCCTGCCCGGCGGCAGCGACCTGGCCGCCTACCTTCACCTGTGCCGCACGGTGTCGCGCCGGGCCGAGCGGCTGGCGGTGGAACTGGCCACCGTCGAGGACGTGAACCCGGCGGCGGTGAAATATCTCAACCGCCTCAGCGACTGGTTCTTCGTGGCCGCCCGCGTGTCGAACGACGGCGGCAACAAGGATGTCCTCTGGCAGCCCGGCGCCAATCGCTGAACGGACGGGGCGCTGACCGGGCGCGGCTTGTTCGCGCCCGAAACATTCCTGCAAGAATCCTGATGTCAAAACCGGAAACGCGACGTCGCAAGACGCATACGTGACGATTTTGCGCTGTTTCCGGGTGATACAAACCAGTATCACAGCCGGGAAAGCCTACCGGAGAGTCGCCCAGCGCCTTTCCGCCAACTTGAGGGAGACCATGCCAATGAAGGTGCTCGTGCCTGTCAAACGCGTGATCGACTACAACGTGAAAGTCCGCGTCAAGGCGGACGGATCGGGCGTCGATCTTGCCAATGTGAAAATGTCGATGAACCCGTTTGACGAAATCGCCGTCGAAGAGGCGATTCGCCTCAAGGAGGCCGGCAAAGCCGACGAGGTCATCGCCGTCTCGATCGGCGTGAAGCAGGCGCAGGAAACGCTGCGCACCGCTCTGGCCATGGGCGCCGACCGCGCGATCCTCGTCGTCGCCGCCGATGACGTGCACACCGACATCGAACCGCTGGCCGTCGCCAAGATCCTCGCCAAGGTCGTGGAAGAGGAACAGCCCGGCCTGGTCCTCTGCGGCAAGCAGGCGATCGACAACGACATGAACGCCACCGGCCAGATGCTCAGCGCGCTCTTGGGCTGGTCGCAGGCCACCTATGCCAACAAGGTCGATGTCGAGGGCGATCACGCCGTCGTCACCCGCGAGGTCGATGGCGGCCTGCAGACGATCAAGGTCAAGATGCCCACCATCGTCACCACCGACCTACGCCTGAACGAGCCGCGCTACGCCTCGCTGCCCAACATCATGAAGGCCAAGAAAAAGCCGCTGGATGAAAAGACGGCCGAGGATTACGGCGTCGATGTCACCCCGCGCCTGCAAGTCGTCGAGACGACCGAGCCCGAGGCCCGCCAGGCCGGGGAAATCGTGCCCGACGTGGACACGCTGGTGTCGAAACTCAAGGAAAAGGGGGCTGTGTGATGGCTGTTCTTCTTCTCGCCGAAGTCAATGACGGAACCCTTGCGCTGGACGCCACCGCCAAGGCCGTCACCGCCGCGTCGAAACTGGGCGACGTGACCGTGCTGTGCACCGGCGCGTCCTGCGCGGGCGCCGCCGACGAGGCCGCCAAGATCGACGGCGTGGCCAAGGTGCTCTGCGCCGAGGATCCGCTCTACGGTCACCGCCTGGCCGAACCCGTGGCGCAACTGGTGGCCGACCTGGCCGCCGATTACAGCCACATCGCCGCCCCCGCGACCACGGATGCCAAGAACATCCTGCCGCGCGTCGCGGCGCTGCTGGACGTTATGGTCATCACCGACGCCTCCGGCGTGGTCGATGCCGACACGTTCGAGCGTCCGATCTATGCCGGCAACGCGGTCCAGACGGTGAAATCCTCCGACGCCAAGAAGGTCGTCAGCTTCCGCACCTCGACCTTCGATGCCGCCGGCACCGGCAATTCCGCCCCGGTCGAAAAGATCGGCGCGGCGGCCGACCCCGCGCTCTCGGAATGGGTCGAGGACAAGGTGGCCGAATCCGACCGCCCCGAACTGACCTCCGCCGGCGTCGTCGTCTCGGGCGGCCGCGGCGTGGGCTCGGAAGAGGATTTCGCCCTGATCGAGAAACTGGCCGACAAGCTGGGCGCCGCCGTCGGCGCCTCGCGCGCCGCGGTCGACTCGGGCTTTGCCCCGAACGACTGGCAGGTGGGCCAGACCGGCAAGGTGGTCGCGCCCGATCTTTACGTCGCCGTCGGCATTTCCGGCGCGATCCAGCACCTTGCGGGGATGAAGGATTCGAAGATCATCGTCGCCATCAACAAGGACGAAGAGGCCCCGATCTTCCAGGTCGCCGATTACGGCCTCGTCGCGGACCTGTTCGACGCCGTGCCGGAACTGACCGAGAAACTGGGATGATCCGCCCGGCGCGACCGCGCGACCGAACCGACAGGAAGGCCCGCCATACCGGCGGGCCTTTTTCGTTTGCGCGGCGCCCGCGTCTTGTGCGGTTTAGCGGGCCAG
>JAASSQ010000033.1 GCA_021767845.1 Roseovarius sp.
CTAGCTTGCCTGCCCATGGAAAACGCACTCATCATCGGATCTTCGGGCGGGATCGGCACCGCCCTCAGCGAAGCCCTCGTGACCCGCGGCGTGGCCGTCACCGGCCTGTCGCGGCGCGATCACGGGCTGGACATCACCGACCCGGCTTCGGTGGACGAGGCCCTGGGCGCGCTTGATGGCCCGTTCGACCTGATCTTCGTGGCGACCGGCGCGCTCGAAATCGACGGGCAGCGCCCCGAAAAATCCCTCAAGGAGGTGACGGCGAAGAACCTTGCCGACCAGTTCGCGGTCAACTGCATCGGCCCCTCGCTGGTGCTGCGCCACGCACCGCGCCTCTTGCCGCGCGGCCGGCGCGGGGTGTTCGCGGCGCTCTCGGCGCGGGTGGGCTCGATCGGGGATAACGGCTTTGGCGGCTGGTATGCCTATCGCACTGCCAAGGCGGCGCTGAACCAGATGCTGCATACCGGCGCGATTGAATTGTCACGCAGCCATCGCGACTCGATCTGCGTGGCGCTGCACCCCGGCACGGTGGAAACCCCGCTGACCGCGAAATACGCGGGCGGCCACCCCACCGTCACCCCGCAGGAGGCCGCGACCAACCTTCTGGACGTGATCAAGGGACTGACGCCCGAGGACACGGGCCTCTTCTACGATTGGGCGGGGACGCGGGTGCCATGGTAAAGCGCCTGATCCTCGTGCTGGGCGACCAGTTGAGCGAAACCCTTTCGGCCCTGCGCGAGGCGGACAAGGCGACCGACCTGATCGTCATGGCCGAGGTGCTGGACGAAACCGGCTACGTCCCGCACCACCCCAAGAAGATCGCGCTGGTCCTGTCGGCGATGCGCCATTTCGCGCAACGCTTGCAAGAGGACGGCTGGCAGGTCGCCTATACCCGTCTTGACGACCCCGAGGCGTCGAAATCCATCGTGGGCGAATTGATGCGTCGGGGGCAGGCGCATGACACCAGCCGCGTGATCGCCACGCGGCCCGGCGAATGGCGCCTGATCGAGGCGCTGGAGAACGCGCCCCTGTCGGTCACGCTCTTGCCCGATGATCGCTTCGTCTGTTCGCTCGACGAGTTCGACGCCTGGGCCGAGGGGCGCAAGGAATTGCGGATGGAATGGTTCTACCGCGAGATGCGCCGAAAGACCGGCCTGATGATGGAGGGCGACAAACCCGCGGGCGGCAAGTGGAATTTCGACCACGACAACCGCAAGCCCGCCTCTGATGACATGCTGCGGTCCCGGCCGATGAGGTTCACGCCCGATGCCGTCACCGAGGAGGTGCTGGACCTGGTCGAGGCCCGGTTTTCCGACAATTTCGGCACGCTGCGCCCGTTCCATTTCGCCGTGACACGCGCCGACGCGCTGCGCGCGCTCGATCATTTCGCGCGGCATCTTCTGGCGGGGTTCGGGGATTACCAGGATGCGATGCTGGAAAACGACCGCTTCCTGCATCACTCGCTCCTGTCGGCCTATCTCAACCTCGGGCTCCTGGGGCCGCTGGAAATCTGCGAACGGATCGAGGCGGAATGGCGCGACGGCAAGGTGCCGGTGAACGCCGCCGAGGGCTATGTCCGGCAGGTGATCGGCTGGCGCGAATACGTGCGCGGCATCTATTTCCGCGAGGGGCCGGATTATCCCGCGCGTAACGTGCTGGGGCATTCCCGCGACCTGCCGCCGATGTATTGGGGCGCGCAGACGGACATGAATTGCATCGCCCATGCCGTCGGCCAGACCCGCGACGAGGCCTATGCCCACCACATCCAGCGGCTGATGGTGACGGGCAATTTCGCCCTGCTGGCCGGGATCGATCCGCACCAGGTGCATGAATGGTATCTGTCGGTCTATATCGACGCCTATGAATGGGTCGAGGCGCCCAACACCGTCGGCATGAGCCAGTTCGCCGATGGCGGCATTATCGCATCGAAACCCTACGTGTCGTCCGGCAACTACATCGCCAGGATGTCCGACTATTGCGGCGGCTGCGCCTATTCGGTCAAGGACAAGACCGGCGAGCGGGCCTGCCCCTTCAACCTGCTCTTCTGGCATTTCATGGACCGCCACCGCGACCGCTTCGCCGGCAACCCGCGCATGGCGCAGATGTATCGCACCTGGGACCGGATGACGGACGACCGAAAGGCAGCCGTTCTGGACGGGGCCGAGCGGTTCCTGTCGCGGATGGAGGCGGGCGAGTCGGTCTGAGCCCCGTGTCAGGCAGGGGCGGGGGCTTTGCCCCCGTCGCCGCAGGCGGCGACTCCCCCAAGGTATTTATCGCCAGATGAAGGCCGCGCGCCCGCGTGCCGGGTTACTCGATCTCGGGCGCGTCTTCGGCCTCGGGCGCATCGGGCGTATCGTCGGCCTCGGGCGCCTCCGCCGCGTCATCGCCGCCCGTTTCGGTCCGGTCGGTCAGCGCGCCGTTTTCCCAGGTGCCGCTGGCCTCTTCGCCGCTGGCATAGCGCATGGTGCCTTCGCCCTGGCGTTTGCCGTCGATGAACATGCCCTCGTAGACATCCCCGTTGGCGTAGGTCGCCACGCCTTGTCCCGAGATCTCGCCTTTCTTCCACTCCCCGTCATAGGTGAAGCCGTCCGGCATGGTGATCTTGCCCTGCCCGTGGCGCTGCCCGTCGCGGAACTGGCCCTCGTAGACGGTGCCGTCGGGGTAGGTGGCGGTGCCCATGCCGTGGCGCTGGCCGTCCTTCCATTCGCCTTCGTAGCGGTAGCCGTCGGCATAGGTCATCACGCCGAAACCGTGGTTGCGGGCATTCTCGAACTCGCCCTCGTAGACCACGCCGTTGGGGTAGGTGGCGGTGCCTTGCCCGTCGATCACGCCGCCGCGCCACTCGCCCTCGTAGGTGGAGCCGTCGGGATAGGTGATCTTGCCCTGCCCGTTGGGCAGGTCGTCGCGAAATTCGCCGACATAGACCGAGCCGTCGGGATAGGTGACCTTGCCCTGGCCCGAGATCTTACCCGCGACCCACGACCCTTCGTAGCGGTAACCGTCCGTGCCGGTGAAGACCCCTTGCCCGTGGCGGCGGTCGTCCTTGAACTCGCCCTCGTAGACATCGCCGTTGTCATAGGTCACGCGGCCCGTCCCCTCGCGGCGGCCGGCAACGAGCTGGCCCTCGTAGACATCGCCGTTGGGCTGGACCAGCCTGCCTTCGCCGTCGATCTGCCCGTCTTTCCACAGGCCTTCGTAGACCAGCCCGTCGGGCATGGTCAGCGTGCCCTGCCCGTGCCGTGCGCCCTGAGCCACCGCGCCCTCGTAAACCGCGCCGTCGGGATAGGTGATCGTGGCCTGCCCATCCTTGACGCCGTTCACCCAGTCGCCTTCGTAGACATAGCCGCCGGGGCTTTCCATGCGGCCCTTGCCGTGGTGCATAGCGTTGCGGAAGCCGCCTTCGTAACGCACGCCATTGGCATAGACGGCCACGCCCTGTCCGGTGATCTTGCCGTCCTCCCAGGTGCCTTCGTAGGTGCCACCATCGGCGAAGACGATCTTGCCCACGCCATGCGGCTTGCCCTTGGCGAACTCGCCCTCGTAGACCGAGCCGTTGGGAAACCTCGCCACGCCCTGGCCGCGGATTTCCCCCTCGACCCATTCGCCGCTGTATTCGTAGCCGTTTGGCAGGGTGTAGGTGCCTGTGCCGTGTTGCAGCCCGTTCTTGAACGTGCCCTCGTAGATGCCGCCATCGTCGTATTGCTTGGTCTGCACTTCGCCGTCCTGCGCCTGCGCGGCGCCGGCCGCCAGCAGGGTTGCGGCGAAAACGATATCCTTGACTGTACCGACCATCTCTGCCCCGAAACTCCCCCTGGATCACCCCTGCCGGGATGCGCCGAAATCTAGTGGAGCGGTGTCCAAGTGACAACGGGTTTCGCCCAAATCGGCTTTTCCTCGCGCGGCGATCTGCTAAATCACGGGCCAGACCCCAATCACGAGGCACCGCATGGCCGACAGCTTTCGCCTGACGCTGGCGCAATGGAACCCCACGATGGGCGATCTGGAGGGCAACGCCGCGCTGGCACGGCGCGCGTGGGACGCGGGGCGCGCCGCCGGCGCCCGGCTCGTGGCGCTGCCCGAGATGTTCATCACCGGCTACAACACCCAGGACCTGGTGATGAAACCGGCCTTTCACCGCGCCGCCATCGCCGCGATCGAGGGGCTGGCGCGCGATTGCGCCGATGGGCCGGCACTGGCCATCGGTGGACCGGCGGTCGAGGACGGCAAGCTGTATAACGCCTATTACATCCTGCAGCACGGCCGGATCGCCGCGCGGGTCTTCAAGCACCACCTGCCCAACGAGACCGTCTTCGACGAGAAACGCATCTATGCCTCCGGCGACGTCGCCGGGCCCTACGCGGTGGACGGGGTGCGCATCGGTTCGCCCATCTGTGAGGACAGTTGGTACGAGGACGTGTCCGAGACGCTGGCCGAGACCGGGGCCGAGTTCCTGCTGGTGCCCAATGGGTCGCCCTATTACCGCGAGAAGGTGTCTCACCGGCACCAGTTGATGGTCGCGAGGGTCATCGAAACCGGGCTGCCGCTGGTTTATCTCAATCTCGTGGGGGGGCAGGACGACCAGGTGTTCGATGGTGGCAGTTTCGCGCTGAACCCCGGGGGCGAGCTGGCGCTGCAGATGCCGCTGATGGAAGAGGCGACCGCCCATGTCGATCTTGTTCGCGGCCCCGATGGCTGGCGGATCGAGAAATCCGAGCTGGCGCGCATTCCCGACGCGACCGAACAGGATTACCACGCGATGGTCCTGTCGCTGGGGGATTACCTGCGCAAGTCGGGGTTTTCCAAGGTGCTTCTGGGCCTGTCGGGGGGCATCGATTCGGCGCTGGTGGCAACGGTGGCGGCCGATGCGATCGGGCCGGCGAACGTGCGCTGCGTCATGCTGCCCTCGGAATACACCTCGCAGGCATCGCTCGATGACGCGCGGGCGTTGGCGCAGACGCTTGGCTGCCGTTACGATCACGTGCCGATTTCCGAGGGGCGGCAGGCGATCTCCAACACGCTGGCGCCGCTGTTCGAAGGCACCCAGCCGGGCATCACCGAGGAGAACATCCAGTCGCGTCTGCGTGGCCTGTTGCTGATGGCGATGTCCAACAAGTTCGGCGAGATGCTTCTGACCACCGGGAACAAGTCGGAAGTGGCCGTGGGCTATGCCACGATCTACGGCGACATGGCGGGCGGCTACAACCCGCTCAAGGACATGTACAAGACCCGCGTCTTCGAGACCTGCCGCTGGCGCAATGCCGTTCACCGCGACTGGATGAAGGGCCCATCGGGCGCGGTGATCCCGCGGCGCATCATCGACCGCCCGCCCAGTGCCGAACTGGCGCCCGACCAGCGTGACGAGGACAGTCTGCCGCCCTATCCGGTGCTGGACGGGATCCTTGACATCCTTGTCGATCGGGACGGCTCCATCGCCGATTGCGTCGCAGCGGGCTACAGCCGAGAGGATGCCGCGCGCGTGGAGCACCTGCTTTACATCTCGGAATACAAGCGGTTCCAGGCGGCGCCCGGCACGCGGCTGTCCAAGCGCGCCTTCTGGCTGGACCGGCGCTATCCCATCGTCAACCGCTGGCGCGACGGCGGCTGAGTCCGGCGCGGTTTTGCGATCGCGATTACCGGTGCTAAGGTCGCTCCTGTTACCAGGAGGTTTGCCATGATCCGTTTCGCCACCACGCTTGCCGCGCTTGCCCTCGCCACGCCCCTTGCCGCCGCCGACCTGTCGGACCGATACGAGGTGATGGGCACCATGACCGCGCAGATTGGGGAAGAGAGCCTCGACCTCGTGATCCCGTATGACACCGAAGATGACAGCCCCTATGGCGAGCAGAAGATGATCATGGGGTCTTTCCTTACGATCAACCTGGTGGGGGCCCATGTGGACGAGGACGGGACGCCCGGAAGGCCGATGCTGCAGGTGACGCTGCAGAAACAGAACGGCACGATGGGGCTGCTGTCGGTCGAACTGTTCGACGATCAGGGTTATGACGCGCCGCTTTCCATCGGGATGGACGGCGGCGAGGGCGAGTTGGTGGCCTTTGCCATGGACGACACCAACACGACGACCGGCCGGATCGAGGGGAATTTCCTGCGCCTGACCGGCTACACCGACGATCCGCGCGTGGCCGACGGGGCAGAGCCCATCGCGACCACGATCGAATGGCGCGCAGAGCTTGAGCCGCTGGAATGACCGTCCCGTCAGTCGCGGCGGAGCGCGGCCCACGGGCTGCGCCCTGTCTTGGCCCTCGGCAGTCAGGCCTGGCCAGCACGGCCCGGCGCGGCTCGCATCGTCCGGCCTGGGCGTGCGTGCGGGCATCCGGCAGCGCATTTCGAAGCAAGGGCGATTCGGTCTCATGTAAGAGGTGGTTCCCGGTTTGTTCGCGCAAACTGAACCACACCCGGGTTAAGAAAGACTGAACGCCACGGCCCAAGGCCGCGCGCCCTGCGCCGCGATGCGGTTTTGTACAAAATTTCCCGCGGCGGGGCCGGGTTTGGTACGAAACCCCGGTGCGGACTTGTCGTTTCGTACGAAAATCCGCGAGGTCATTCCCACCAGCGGTCGATCGTGGCGATGTCGTCATCCGACCAGCCGAAATGATGCGCGAACTCGTGGATGGTCACATGGGCGATCAGCCTGTCCAGCGTCACGTCGCCCCGGTCGCGCCATTCGGCCAGGATCGGTTCGCGGAAGAGCCACACGGTGTCCGGCGCAAGAGGTTGATCCATGAAGGATTTTTCCGTGACGGGAATGCCCTCGTAAAGCCCGGTCAGTTCCAGCGGGTCATGCATCCCAAGCTCGCGCAGCATGTCATCTGCGGGCCAGTCCACCACCCTCAGCGCCACGTCGCGCGCGGCCCCTCGGAACGGCTCGGGCAGATGCTCGACCGTGTCGCGGGCAATCGTTTCCATTTGGTTAAGGTCCATGCCTTTGCATATGGCGGTTGTCATGCCGGGCACAATATCCCTTTGACGCGAAAGCGAAAAACGCTGTCTTGAGACCCTCAAGACTGGCGGGTGGCGCAGGTGTCGATCATGGCCGCGCCACCCCCTCGGCCCTGCTCAGGCCTGCAGCATCAGTTGATAACTGGTCGGCTCGTAGCGGAACCCGTCGCCATTGGCCTCGACATAGCCCATGCCCGGCCACGGCATGTGGTAGCCGATGAAGGGCAGTCCATCAGCGGCCAGCATCCCGAGGATCCTGCGCCGGGTCTTTGCCGCGGCAGCCTTGTCCATGTCGAACTTGACCTCCCAATCGGGATAGGCGAGCGACCACACATAGTGGTTGGCAAAGTCCGCTGCCACAAGCAGTTGTTGCCCCTCGCTTTCCAGCATGTAGGTCATGTGCCCCGGCGTATGGCCGAACGCGGCCATGGCGGTCACGCCCGGGGCCACGCTGTCCCCGTCGCCGATCATGTCCATCCGGTCCGCGAGAGGCCGCACCTTCGCTTCGAAGCCGTCATTGCCCATGCCGGCCCAGGCATCGAACTCGGTCGCGCCGGTGACATACCGGGCGTTGGAAAAGGTCGGCGCATCATCGCTCATCAGCCCGCCGATGTGATCGCCATGCATGTGGGTGATCACGACCACGTCGATCTGGTCGGGGCTGTACCCTGCCTCGGCCAGGGCGGCGGTGGTGCCTTCGGCGCCGAGACCGGTATCGAACAGGATCAGCTCGTTGCCGGTGTTCACGACCGTTGGCGTAAAGAAGAACTGCGCGACATCCGTGGGAAGGCGCGCGGCTTTCGATGCGGCGTCGAATTCGTCCTCGCTGACATTGAGCCCGAAGATCGTGTGCGGATCGGGGCGCGGCATCGTGCCGGCGAGGATGGTGGTCACCTCGAAGCCACCAAGCCCGACACGATGGAATTTGGACATGCCGGCCCCCAGCATCGGGGCGGCGGCACGGGCTGGCCCCCTGACGGTCGCGGCAAGTGGAAGCGCGGCGGCGGCTGTCAAGACGGAACGGCGGGTGAATGACGGATCTGGCATCTGAATTCTCCTGGTGGTGATGCGATCAACCATAGACCGGCAAAGCCCGGACATGGACCTGTTCACGGCAATGTGACGGGGCAGGTCGGCCCGGCCGCAGCCCCGTGGAATCTGGACAAATGCGCAACGCTGTGACATGGCGCAGGCGAACCAGGAGAGACCCATGACAACCACCCGTTTCGCCCCGTCGCCCACCGGTTACATCCATGTGGGTAACCTGCGCACCGCGCTGATGAACTTCCTCATCGCCCGCAAGGCCGGCGGAACCTTCATCCTGCGGATCGACGATACCGACCCCGAGCGGTCGAAAGAGGAATACGTCGATGCGATCAAGCAGGATCTGGACTGGCTGGGCCTGCACTGGGACCGGGTCGAGCGGCAGTCCGAGCGGCTGGACCGCTATGCCGAGGCCGCCGAGAAGCTGCGCGGGATGGGCCGGTTCTACGAGGCGTTCGAGACGCCCACCGAACTCGATCTCAAGCGCAAGAAGCAGCTCAACATGGGCAAACCGCCGGTCTACGACCGCGCGGCGCTGAGCCTGTCCGAAGAGGAAAAGGCGCGGCTGCGCGAAGAGCGTGGCAACGGCGTGTGGCGCTTCAAGCTGGATCACGAGCGGATCGAGTGGCAGGATGGTATCCTTGGCGAAACCTCCATTGATGCGGCCAGCGTCAGCGATCCGGTCCTGATCCGGGGGGATGGGCTGGTGCTCTACACGCTCGCTTCGGTCGTGGACGATACCGAGATGGGCGTTACCCATGTCGTGCGCGGCAGCGATCACGTGACCAATACCGCCACGCAGATCCAGATCATCGAGGCGCTTGGCGGAACGGTACCGCAATTCGCGCACCATTCGCTTCTGACCGGGCCGCAGGGCGAGTCGCTGTCCAAGCGGCTTGGCACCCTGAGCCTGCGGGATCTGCGGGCGCAGGGCGTGGAGCCGATGGCGCTATTGAGCCTGATGGCGCGTCTTGGCTCGGCCGACCCGGTGGAGTTGCGCACCAGCATGGATGAGCTGATCGAGGGCTTCGACATCACCCGCTTTGGTGCGGCGCCGACGAAATTCGACATGACCGACCTTTTCCCGATGACGGCCCGCCTGCTGCACGAACGGGCCTATGAAGAGGTGCAGGACGAGATTGCCGCGATCGGTGTTCCGGCTGATCTGGGCGAACGGTTCTGGACCGTGACGCGCGACAACATCACGACGCTCAATGACCTGCCGGCGTGGTGGGCCATGTTCCGCGACGGGGCCGAGCCGGTGATCGACGACGAGGATCGCGACTTCGTAGCACAGGCGATGGAATTGCTGCCCGAAGGCCCTTATGACGACACGACTTGGGGCGAATGGACCAACCGGGTCAAGGACGCGACGGGGCGCAAGGGCAAGGGGCTGTTCATGCCGCTGCGCAAGGCGCTGACCGGCCAGAGCCACGGTCCCGACATGAGCCAGGTTCTGCCGCTTCTGCAAAACATCAGGGCTAAGGGCTGACCCCGCCCACGGCTGCGCCTGTCTGCAGCTTGGTTTTCTCGCTTTCCAGGGGAAGCGCCTTGTCGGCGTAAGCCTGTGCGCGGTCGATCATGTCGCGCGCGGCCGCGGCAAGCCCGGCGTCGGGCCCGTCGGCCAGCGATTGCAGGGCCGAGCGCAACCGGGCCGCCACCTCGATCAGGTCCGCCCCGTCGCGGGCGGTGCTGGCGAAGGCGCCCTCGATCAGGTCCGCGGGGTCGGTGTCGGGCACGAAGATGCGCGGAAACAAAGGGTCGGCATCCAGTGGCCGGGTCGTCGCCCAGGACCATAGCAGGCGTTCCTGACGGGCGATCACCTCGATCGCCGTGCCGGGATCGTTGATGCCCGGCGACAGGGCGTGAGAGGCGATCTCGGACAGAACAAGAAGGCCGTAGGTGGCATCCTGTTCAAAGGTGCGGTTCTCGCCGATGGTCAGGCACTTGGTGATTTCGGAAAGATCCTTGTCCCCCAAGCCCGAGGCATACCCCACGGCGCAGCCCTCGAGCACGAAGCGGCCCGGCGGGGTGTGGATGTAGACGCGCGCGTCGATGTCTTTCAGGGCGGTGCTCATGCGGCGCAGGTCGATGAACTGCAGGTAGCCGCTGCGCGGCGCCGGAATGGCGATGGCCTCTTGCGGGATCACCGTTTCATCCGTCAGCGGGTTGGCCCGCAAGGCCGGGGTGCGCCGGGCCAGATCGAGGCTTTTTCGGGCCTCGGCCTCGGTTGCGCGCAGGGTGTTGTCCATGCTGCCCAGGTCGCTGAGGTGTCCGATCCAGCGCAGCATCGCGACGATGACCAGAACGACGACCACCACGGTAAAGACCAGAACGGTGACGGATGCGCCGGGCGCGTGAAGCTGCGCCTTGAACAGGATGATCGAACTGAGCGCATAGACGAATGCCCCGATGAAGGTGGCCAGCACCGACTGCGTGGTGGTGTCGGCCAGAAGGATGCGATGCGCCCGCGGTGTGGCCTGTGCCGCGGCCGCGTTGTGCGCGGTAACCATGACGTTGAGGGAAAAGGTGCTGACGGCCAGCATCCCCGAGGCGAGGATCGTCAGGATCGGCATCACCGCATCGGGCGTGAACCTTTGGCGCAGAAGGTCGGGGATGAAGTCATCGAGCAGCATGGCCGTGATCGAGGCCACCACGGCCAGGCACGCCATCAGCGCCACGCGCACCCAGAGCATCCGGCTGACGCGCAACAGTGTCAGAAAGGTCTTAGAAACGGTTTTGGTGTTCGCCATAAGCCGTCAGCATGGGCCATGCCGGGCGTGGGGTCCAGCCCCGCGCGGGCTCAGCGCTTCAGAATTCGGATGCTTCGGTCGCGCAGTTCGTCATCCACGAAACCGCGTTCGTCCGGTGACAGGCTGCGGTGACGGGGATAGACCGGGTCGGCGCGATCGTCCAGAACCGGGGTGTCCCACCCGTCGGTCGTGTCGAAGAAGCGGCGCGCGCCGTCCTCTCCGAATTCGCGCAGATACCCCTGCACGACCACGTCGATATAGCTCAGAAGGGCGGGGTGCTGGTCGGTCGGTGCGCCGTGGCGCCCGTCGGGGATGGTATAGACCGCGATGTCGGGCTGGTGGGGCAGGGCGTGACTGACCTGATGCGCCGCCGCGACCCGGTCATAGGCGCGTTCGCGTTCGTCAAGCGCGGCCCAGTTCTGCCCGGGGACCGCCGCGATCAGGCCGTCGATCTCGCTTTCGGGGTCGGGCACGACGGTCAGATACGCGACCGGGCGCAGCGAGGTATGCCGCCAGATGCGTTTCCAGCCGCTGAGCCGCGCGGTATGCGCCTCGGAGAACGCGTGGGTGTCGCGGTTCACCAGGCTGCCGTATCCGAAAAAATATGCATGTGTCATGGATGTTTTCCGACCGCCGGTTGATCTGCATCATGTCGCAGCGGTGTCATAGCCGCCACGATGCCCGGAATTCAAGCAATGGTCCCAAACCGCTATGCGTATCACGAAACGAACGAATATCGCGATCCGGGTTCTGATGTTCTGCGGTGCGAATTCCGATCGGCTGGTCACGAAATCCGAGATCGCGGCGCGCTGCAACACCTCGGAAAGCCACTTGGCGCAGGTCATCAACCAGCTTGCGCAGCTTGGGTTCCTGCACACCCAACGCGGGCGAAGCGGCGGGATCGCCCTGGCGCGGCCCATGGATCAGATCGTCATCGGCGACGTGTTCCGCCAGTTGGAGTCGAACGTGCCGATTGCCGAGTGTTTTGCCGATGTTGACAATACCTGTCCCCTCGTCAAGGCGTGCCGCCTGAAGCTGGCGATCGCCGATGCGGCCGAGGCGTTTTATGCGCATCTGGATGACATCACCCTTGATGCGCTTGTTTGCGACAACGACGCGTTGCTGGATATCTTCATGCCGGAGCGCTGCGTGAAACGGGCTTGAAGTCGGCCATGCGGTAAGCTAGCTTCCCACCCGATCGTAACGGGAGAACCGGCCAGGCCGGTGCCGAAGGAGCAACCGCCCCGGAAACTCTCAGGCGACAGGGACCGTTCCGATCACAAAACTCTGGAGAGTGGCGCGCGTGACGCGTCCGCCGAAGGGATAGCGATCTCAGGCAGAAGGACAGAGGGGGCATCGAGGCACGACCGACACGGTTGTGCAGGACCGATGCCGGATTGATTCCCCGATCAAGCTGGCGCCATTTGGGAGAGACCCGATGAGCGACACCTTGCGCACGACCCCGCTTCACGCCTTGCACAACGAGCTTGGCGCAAAGATGGTGCCCTTTGCCGGCTACGAGATGCCGGTTCAATACGGTCTTGGCGTGATGAAAGAGCACCTGCACACCCGCGCGGCGGCGGGGCTTTTCGATGTCAGCCACATGGGGCAGGTGATCGTCCGCGCGGAAGGCGGATACGAGGCGGCGGCGCGGGCGATGGAAACGCTGGTTCCGGTCAGCCTTCTGGGCCTCAAGGAAAACCGGCAGCGATACGGGGTCTTCACGAATGACGAAGGCGGCATTCTGGACGATCTGATGATGGCCAACCGGGGCGATCACCTGTTCGTGGTGGTCAATGCGGCCTGCAAGGCCGACGATATCGCACATATGAAGGCCGGCCTGCCGGGCTGCACGGTGGAAGAGATCACCGACCGCGCCTTGCTGGCCTTGCAGGGCCCGCAATCCGAGGAGGTGCTGGCGCGTCTGGTGCCGGACGTGACCGAGATGCGCTTCATGGATGTGGGTGTGTTCGACAGCCCCTACGGCGCGCTGTGGGTGTCGCGGTCGGGCTATACCGGCGAGGACGGGTTCGAAATATCGGTTGCCGCCGACCGGGCCGAGGCCTTTGCGCGCGATCTGCTGGCCGACGAGGCGGTCGAGCCGATCGGACTGGGAGCCCGCGACAGCCTGCGGCTGGAGGCGGGCCTGTGCCTTTACGGGCATGACATCGACAGCTCGACCACCCCCGTGGAAGCGGCGCTTGAATGGGCCATTCAGAAAGTGCGCCGCAAGGGCGGAGAGCGCGAGGGCGGCTTTCCCGGTGCAGATGTCATTCTGGAGCAATTGGAGAACGGCGCGCCGCGCCGCCGCGTGGGGCTGCGCCCCGAAGGCCGCGCGCCGATGCGCGAGGGCACGGGGCTGTTCGACGCGGCCGGGGATGACGAACAGATCGGCCGCGTGACATCGGGCGCGTTCGGGCCGACCATCGGGGCGCCGATGTCCATGGGCTACGTGCCGGCGGACAAGACGCAAACCGGCACGGTGCTGTATGGCGACGTGCGGGGCAAGAAACTGCCGGCAAGCGTGGCGCAGATGCCGTTCACGCCGGCGCGCTTCAAACGCTGAAACCAAGGGGAGAGCGAGACATGAAATACACCGAAGAACACGAATGGCTGCGCAATGACGACGACGTTGTCGTGGTCGGCATCACCGACCACGCCAGCGAACAGTTGGGGGACGTGGTGTTCGTGGAACTGCCCGAGGTCGGCACCCAGGTTGCCAAGGGTGACGAGATCGTCGTCATCGAAAGCGTCAAGGCCGCCAGCGATATTCTTGCGCCGGTGGACGGCGAGATCGTGGAGGTCAACGAAGCCCTGGTGGACGATCCCGCCAAGGTGAACTCCGATCCGCTTGGCGAGGCGTGGTTCTTCAAGATGAAGATCAGCGACCCGTCGCAGATGGACGATTACATGGACGAAGACGCCTACAAGGAATTCATCGGCTGAACGCCTCCGGCCGACCCGTGAGCCGTCGGCCGGAGTCTGGCTTTTTGGGGGTGAAGGCAACGGAGAACCACCGCCCGCAATCAAAGAGGTCATCGCATGACGTTTGAACCCACTGACTACCTGCCTTACGATTTCGCAAACCGCCGCCATATCGGCCCGTCGCCGGACGAGATGTCCGATATGCTGTCGGTGCTCGGGGCCGACAGCCTTGACGCGCTAATCGACGAGACGGTGCCACGCTCGATCCGGCAGGACACGCCGCTGGATTTCGGCAAACCCAAATCCGAAAGCGAACTCTTGCATCACATGCGCACCGTCGCCAGCAAGAACAAGGTTCTGACCTCTCTGATCGGGCAGGGCTATCACGGGACGGTCACGCCGCCCGCGATCCAGCGCAATATCCTGGAAAACCCTGCCTGGTATACGGCCTACACGCCCTACCAGCCGGAAATCAGCCAGGGGCGGCTCGAGGCGCTTCTGAACTATCAGACCATGGTGAGCGATCTGACCGGGCTTGAAATCGCCAATGCGTCGCTTCTGGACGAGGCGACGGCGGCGGCCGAGGCGATGACCATGGCGCAGCGCGTGGCCAAGACCAAGGTCAAGGCGTTCTTCGTGGATGAAAACTGCCACCCGCAGAACATCGCCGTCATGCGCACCCGTGCCGAGCCGCTCGGGATCGAGATCATCGTCGGCGCCCCCGAGGAGCTGGAGGCCGACAAGGTGTTCGGCGCGATCTTCCAGTATCCGGGCACGCACGGGCATCTGCGCGACTTCACCAAGGAAATCGCCGCGCTGCATGAACACAGGGCGATCGGGATCGTGATCGCCGACCCGATGGCGCTGACCCTGCTGAAAGAGCCGGGCGCGATGGGGGCCGACATTGCCGTCGGCTCGACGCAGCGGTTCGGTGTGCCGATGGGCTATGGCGGGCCGCACGCGGCCTATATCGCCACGAAAGAAGCCTACAAGCGCGCGTTGCCCGGCCGGCTGGTCGGGGTGTCGGTGGACGCGAAAGGCAACCGTGCCTATCGTCTCGCCCTGCAGACCCGTGAACAGCATATCCGCCGCGAGAAGGCTACGTCGAACGTGTGCACGGCGCAGGCGCTGCTGGCGGTCATGGCGTCGATGTATGCCGTGTTCCACGGGCCCAAGGGGCTCAAAGCCATCGCGCAGCGCATCCACCGCAAGACCGTGCGGCTGGCCAAGGGGCTGGAGGCCGCGGGCTTCAAGGTGGAACCGGACACGTTCTTCGACACGATCACCGTTGATGTGGGGCTGTTGCAGCGCGGCGTCCTGCAGGCCGCCGTGCGCGAGGGCGTCAACCTGCGCCGCGTGGGCGACACGCAAATCGGCATCACGCTCGACGAACGCACCCGCCCTGCCACCATCGAGGCCGTCTGGCGCGCCTTCGGCATCATCATGGAGGATCGCGATTTCGCATCCGACTACCGGATGCCCTACGCGCTGCTGCGCCGCTCGGACTACCTGACGCATCCGATCTTCCACATGAACCGGGCCGAAACCGAGATGATGCGCTACATGCGGCGGCTGGCCGACCGTGACCTGGCGCTTGACCGGGCGATGATTCCGCTTGGATCGTGCACCATGAAACTGAACTCGGCCGCCGAGATGATGCCGGTCAGCTGGCCCGAATTCTCGCTGCTGCATCCCTTCGTGCCGCGCGATCAGGCGCAGGGCTATCACGAGTTGATCGAGGACCTGAACGCCAAGCTGTGCGAGATCACAGGCTATGCCGCGATCTCGATGCAGCCCAATTCGGGCGCGCAGGGCGAATATGCCGGCCTTCTGACCATCGCGGCCTATCACCGGTCCAAGGGCGAGGGGCATCGCAATGTCTGCCTGATCCCGATGAGCGCGCATGGCACCAACCCCGCCAGCGCCCACATGGTCGGCTGGGATGTCGTGGTCGTGAAATCGGCCGAGAATGGCGATATTGACGTGGATGATTTCCGGGAAAAGGCGGAAAAGCATTCCGAGAACCTGGCCGGGTGCATGATTACCTACCCATCCACCCATGGCGTGTTCGAAGAGACCGTCAAGGAGATCTGCGACATCACCCATCAGCATGGCGGGCAGGTCTATATCGACGGCGCCAACCTGAATGCGATGGTGGGCCTCAGCCGTCCCGGCGACCTCGGCGGCGACGTGAGCCATCTGAACCTGCACAAGACCTTCTGCATCCCGCATGGCGGGGGCGGTCCTGGCATGGGGCCGATCGGCGTCAAGGCGCATCTGGCCCCCTTCCTGCCGGGGCACCCGGCCACGGAGGACGGCAAGGAGGGGCCGGTTTCGGCCGCGCCCTTCGGGTCGCCGTCGCTTCTGCCGATCAGCTGGGCCTATTGCCTGATGATGGGCGGCGAGGGGCTGACGCAGGCGACGCGGGTCGCCATCCTCAACGCCAACTACGTGGCCAAGCGTCTGGAGGGGGCTTTCGACGTTCTGTATCGTGGTCGCAATGGCCGCGTGGCGCATGAATGCATCATCGACACCCGGCCCTTTGCCGACAGCGCGGGCATCACCGTGGACGACATCGCCAAGCGATTGACCGACTGCGGGTTCCACGCCCCGACGATGAGCTGGCCGGTCGCCGGAACGCTGATGATCGAGCCGACGGAGTCGGAAACCAAGGCCGAGCTGGACCGGTTCTGCGATGCGATGCTGGCCATTCGCGAGGAGATCCGCGACATCGAGGAAGGCCGCATCGACCGCGACAACAACCCGCTCAAGAACGCGCCGCACACGGTGGAGGACCTGGTCGGGGACTGGGATCGCCCTTATAGCCGCGAACAGGGCTGTTTCCCGCCGGGCGCGTTCCGGGTGGACAAGTACTGGCCGCCGGTCAACCGCGTGGACAATGTCTATGGCGACCGCCACCTTGTCTGCACCTGCCCGCCGGTCGAAAGCTATGCCGAGGCCGCCGAGTGAGGCGCGGGCCTTGATGTCCGCACAGTGACGAAGGGCGGCCGGGTTTCGGCCGCCCTTTGCTCATCCGGGGCCGGGTGCGGCCCAGGCTTTCCCGAGTTCAACGCGGCCTGTGACGGTGATGCGAGCAGATCATCCGGCGCCCTTGTCTTCCTTGTCCAGCAGGAAGGCGAAGTGGTCGCGCAGAAGGGTCCAGCAGGCCTCGTTCGGGGCGGCCAGCACGTAGCCGTCCTCGATCGAGGCGTCGTAATCGCGACCGTCCAGCATCCGCGCGACGCCGCCCGCCTTCTTGCAGATCAGGACACCGGCCGCGTGGTCCCACGGGTTGGGTTGGCCGGAGAGCAGGAAATCCATGCCGCCCTGGGCCAGCGTGCGGTATTCGTGGCACGAGCAGCGCAACA
>JAASSQ010000239.1 GCA_021767845.1 Roseovarius sp.
CCCGCGAAATACCCCGCCACGTCCGAGACCACGACCACCAGCACCAGCCAGACCAGCCAGCCCGCCCCGGCCTCGCCGCGCAGATGCACCGTCGCGTATGACCCCAGCATGATCCAGACGGCGAAAACCGCCAGCAACGCCCGATCCCGTCCGGCCAGCAGCGCCGCCGCCCCCGCCATGGCGGCGAATAGCCCGATCAGCACCGCATCCGGTGCCACGAGCGCCACGGCCAGCCCCACGGCCCCGGCCACCCCGAGCGGCACTGCGCCCGCGCTTTGAAACATCCGCGCCGCTTCCCAGATCATCAGCCCGGCCACCGCGCAGATCAGCCCGTCGAACACCCAGCCCCCGGCCCAGACGGCCCCGATGCCCAGAACGGCCATCGCCAGCCCCGACAGGACGCGCGGGGCAAGATCGGACCACCGGCCAGATGGGCTCATGCGGTCACGGCTCCGAACCGGCGCTCGCGGGCGCCGTAGCTGCGCAGGACGTCGGTAAATATCTCGCGGGTGAAATCGGGCCAGAGCGTATCGACGAATTCATATTCCGCATAGGCCGACTGCCACAGCAGGAAGTTCGAGATACGCGCCTCGCCACTGGTGCGGATGACCAGGTCGGGGTCGGGCAGCAGGCATGTATCAAGATACCTGGGCAGCGTTTCCTCGTCCACCGACTCCGGGTCCAGCCGGCCGTTGGCCACATCCTGCGCCAGCCGCTTGGTCGCGCGGGCCACCTCGTCACGGCCGCCATAGTTCAGCGCGATGGTCAGGTTGATCCGCGTGCATTGCCGGGTCATCGCCTCGGCCTCGTCCATCAGGTCCTGCAGCGGCTGGTCCAGCCGCGTGCGATCCCCGATGAAGCGCACGCGCACGCCTTCCTTCACGAAATCCCGCATTTCCTTGACGATATAGCGGCGAAACAGGGCCATCAGCCCCGACACCTCGGTCTGGGTGCGTTTCCAGTTCTCGGTCGAGAAGGCGAAGATGGTCAGGTAATCGACCCCCAGATCAGGACAGGCCGACACGATTTCGCGCACCCGCCGCGCCCCGGCATGGTGCCCGAACAGGCGCGGGCGGCCCCGCGCCTGTGCCCACCGTCCATTGCCGTCCATGATGATCGCGACATGGCGCGGTCCTCCTGATGGGGGGCTGTTCTTCGCCATCTCGCGTCCTTTCCGATCAGACCTGCATGATCTCGGCTTGCTTGCTTTCCAATGCCTCGTCCACGAGCTTGATGTACTTGTCGGTCAGCTCCTGCACCTCGGTTTCCCAGAACTTCTGGTCATCCTCGGACAGGCCATCGGCCTTGGCCTTCTTGATCCGGTCCATCCCGTCACGGCGCACGTTGCGCACGGCCACGCGGGCGTGCTCGGCATATTGCGCGGCCACCTTGGTCAGCTCCTTGCGGCGCTCCTCGTTCAGCTCGGGGATCGGCAGCATGATGATCGTTCCGTTGAGCTGCGGGTTGATCCCCAACCCGCTTTCCCGGATCGCCTTTTCCACGGGGCCCACCAGCGACTTGTCCCAGACGTTGATGGTCACCATGCGGGGTTCCGGCACGTTGACGGTGCCCACCTGGTTGATCGGCGTCCTTTGGCCATAGGCCTCGACGGTCACCGGCTCCAGCATCGAGGCCGAGGCCCGCCCCGTGCGCAACGAGGCGAATTCGGTCCGAAGCGAACTCATCGCCCCTTCCATCCGCCGTTCAAGATCGCTCGTATCCAGTTCGAAATCTTCCGCCATTGTCCTTGTTCCTTCTCGCGGGTCTCGCGTGTGTTCGGTCCTGTTTAGACTCAGCCATGCACCGTTGTATAGGTGCCGTGTCCGGCCAGGATCCCCTTGAACCCGCCCGGCTCGTCGAGGCTGAAGACGATGATCGGCAGGCTGTTGTCGCGGGCAAGCGCGATGGCGCTGGCATCCATCACCTTCAGATGCTGCGCCAGAACCTCGTCATAGGTCACCCGGTCGAACCGCTTGGCATCGTCATTGGTGACCGGGTCCTTGTCATAGACCCCGTCCACCTTGGTGCCCTTGAAGATCGCCTCGCAGGCCATCTCGTTGGCGCGCAGGGTCGCCGCCGTGTCCGTTGTGAAATACGGGTTGCCGGTGCCCGCGGCAAAGATGCAGACGCGCTTTTTCTCCAGGTGGCGCACCGCGCGGCGGCGGATATAGGGTTCGGCCACCTCGTCCATGCGGATGGCCGAGATCACCCGGCAGAACACCCCCAGCTTTTCAAGCGCGCTCTGCATGGCCAGGGCGTTCATCACCGTGGCCAGCATCCCCATGTAATCGGCGGTCGTCCGCTCCATCCCCTGCGCGGACCCCTGAAGCCCGCGAAAGATGTTGCCGCCGCCGATTACCATGCAGATCTCGACGCCCATGTCGTGCACCGATTTCACCTCCTGCGCGATCCGCTCGACGGTCGGCGGGTGCAGGCCATAGCCCTGGTCGCCCATCAGCGCCTCGCCTGAGATTTTCAGCAGGACGCGCTGGAACTTGGTTTCGGGCGGGGCTGTGTCTGACATCGGCATGTATCCCTTGGGGTCACTGTGATCGCGCGCAAAATGTCCGAAATCCCGCCAAGGTTCAATGACCGAAACCCGCGCGGTGGCGGAATCGGGCGCCACGCTCTCGCAAAGCCGCCCGAATTGCCTTATCTGACGCGCGATGACCCGCCTGCCGGACATAGCCCCGGACCGCCCCGTCCTGATCGCCGGCCCGACCGCGTCGGGCAAGTCGGCCCTTGCGCTGCGGATCGCCGCCGACCAGGGCGGCGTGATCGTGAATGCCGACGCGATCCAGGTCTTCTCCAACTGGCGCGTGCTGACCGCCCGCCCCTCGCCCGAAGACGAAGCCACGGTGCCGCACCGCCTCTACGGCCATGTGCCGCCCGGCGCGGCCTATTCCGTGGGCCATTGGCTACGCGAGATTGCGCCCCTGCTGCGCGATGGCCCTCGGCCGATCATCATCGGCGGAACGGGTCTCTATTTCACGGCCCTGACCGAAGGGCTGGCCGACATCCCCCCCACCCCGCAAGCGGTCCGCGACACGGCCAACGCCCGGGTCGCGCAAGACGGGCACGAGGCGCTGCTTGCCGATCTCGACGCCGCGACCGTGGCCCGGATCGACACGCGCAACCCGATGCGCGTGCAGCGCGCCTGGGAAGTGCAGCAGGCCACCGGGCGCGGGCTGGCCGCCTGGCAGGACGACACGCCGCCACCCCTGCTGCCGCTCTCCGATTGCACCGCCCTTCTTGTCGAGGCCGACAAGGAGTGGCTCAATGCCCGGATCGCCCGGCGCTTTGACGCGATGCTGGCCGCGGGTGCATTGGACGAGGCGCGCGCCAACCTGCCGGGGTGGGATCCGCACTGCCTGTCATCCAAGGCGATCGGCGCGCCCGAGCTGATCGCCCATCTGCGTGGTGAACTGCCCTTCGAGGCCGCGCGCGAGGCCGCCACCATCGCGACCCGCCAATTCGCCAAGCGGCAACGCACGTGGTTTCGCGCCCGGATGCGCGACTGGACCGCGGTGGATGCGCGCGATCTGTAACTTTTTCAACTTTTCCCCATGACCGACCGCGCATCCCTGCCCTATGCTGTCACATAGGCAGATACTGGAAGGTCCGGTTCCCTTGGGCGACAGTCAGAACCACCCGCAGATCATGACGCTGGCCCAATGGGCCGGACCGGCCCGCTGGCAGTCGGAACTGCCGCACAGCCGCGACACCCATGCCTTCGTCTGGATCACCCGCGGCCAGGGCCGCTGCCTGCTCGAAGGCGTGCGCCGGGGCGTCGGCGTGCACAACGCCCTGGTGATCCCGGCCGGCACCCTGCTGTCCACCGATCTCGGCAAACAGGGCTTCGGCATCGTCTGCACCATTCCGCCCGATGGCGGCATTCCCTTTCCCGACACCGTGCAGCACCTGCGCCTGCGCGATGCGCAGGCCCAGGCCGAACTGACGACCATCCTGGAAACCATGCAGCGCGAAGACAACATGCACCGCGCCTTCCTTGACGAGGCGATGACCGCCCATGCCACCCTGCTGAGCGTCTGGCTCCGCCGCATGATGATCGCGCAAGAGCCCGAGCGCGGGCCGCGCCCACCCGCCGCCGAACGGCTGGTCCGCGCCTATGCCGCCCTGATCGAACGCGACTACGCCAGCGGCAGGCCGATGGCCGACTATGCCCGCGCGCTCGGGGTCACACCCACCCACCTGACGCGCACCTGCCGGCACTGCGCGGGGCTCAGCGCCTCGCAGCTTCTCACGCAGCGCAGCCTGCACGCCGCGCGCGGCCTGCTGGAACAGACCGACCACCCCTTCAACCGGATCGCGGCGATGCTGGGATTTCGCAGCGCGGCCTATTTCTCGCGTTTCGTACTGCGCCATACCGGGCTGACGCCCACCGGGCTGCGCAAGCAGGCCACGGCGCCGTCCCCCGCCTCCAACGCCCTCCCGCTGCGCGGGACGGGTTGATCCGCAGGCGGCGGATATGTGTAATGATCCAAG
>JAASSQ010000240.1 GCA_021767845.1 Roseovarius sp.
AATACCGACGTAATACCGACGTGATACCGACGTGATACAGATGGCGATTTGCCCTGTTAACCAAGGTCATTCCGGCGATTCGCGCCATTCCTTGCAAAACTCCTGCAAGAATTGGTAATTAAACACACGTTCAATTCGCCTGAGGAGGAGGAGCCCCGGCATGGATTTCGCACTGACCGAGGAACAGACCGCCATTTTCGACATGGCCCATGCCTTCGGGCAAGACAACATCGCGCCCCACGCGCAGGCCTGGGAACGCGAGGGCACCATCCCGAAAGAGCTCTGGCCGCAGATCGCCGAACTGGGCTTCGGCGGGCTCTACGTCTCCGAAGAGGGCGGCGGCTCGGGCCTCTCGCGGCTGGATGCGACACTGGTTTTCGAAGCCTTGTCAATGGCTTGCCCCTCCGTGGCGGCATTCCTGTCGATCCACAACATGTGCGCCAAGATGATCGACACCTTCGCCAGCGACGAGATGAAATCCCGCGTCATGCCGGGCGTGCTGTCGATGGACACGGTGCTCTCCTACTGCCTGACCGAACCCGGCTCCGGCTCGGATGCTGCGGCCCTCAAAACCCGCGCCGAGCGCACGAACGAAGGCTATACCCTGAACGGCACCAAGGCGTTCATCTCGGGCGGCGGCTATTCGGATGCCTATGTGGTCATGGTCCGCACCGGCGAGGACGGCCCCCGCGGCATCTCGACCGTGCTGGTCGAGGACGGCACGCCGGGCCTGTCCTTCGGCGGGCTCGAAGACAAGATGGGCTGGCGCTCCCAGCCCACCGCGCAGGTGCAGTTCGACGATTGCAAGGTGGGCGCGGAAAACCTCGTGGGCGAAGAGGGCAAGGGCTTCAGCTACGCCATGGCCGGCCTCGATGGCGGGCGGCTCAACATCGCCGCCTGTTCGCTCGGCGCGGCCCAGCAGGCGCTGAACATGACCCTTGATTACATGGGCGAACGCAAGGCCTTCGGCAAACCGATCGACCAGTTCCAGGCGCTGCAATTCCGCCTGGCCGACCTGGAGATCGAGCTTCAGGCGGCGCGCACCTTCCTGCGGCAGGCGGCGTGGAAACTCGACACCGGCGCGCCCGACGCCACCAAGTTCTGCGCGATGGCCAAGAAATTCGTGACCGAGGCGGGCAGCCGCGTGGTCAACCAGTGCCTGCAGCTGCATGGCGGCTACGGTTACCTTGCCGATTACGGCATCGAGAAACTGGTGCGCGACCTGCGTGTTCACGAAATATTAGAGGGAACCAACGAAATCATGCGTCTGATCGTTGCGCGTCAAATGCTGGCCGACAGATGACCGAAGACCTGCACATCCGCACGCAAGGCCGCGCTGGCCGGATCACCCTGACCCGGCCCAAGGCGCTCAATGCGCTCAGTCACGACATGGCGCTGGCGATCGAGGACGCGCTCGATGCCTGGGCGCAGGATGACGCGATCGCGCTGGTGGTGATCGACGCCGAGGGCGACAAGGCGTTCTGCGCCGGTGGCGACATCCAGACGCTCTATGACACCGGCATCGCCGGCGATTACGACTACGGCCGCCGCTTCTGGCGCGACGAATACAGGCTGAACGCCAAGATTGCCCAATATTCAAAGCCTTACGTGGCGTTCTTACAAGGCTTCACGATGGGCGGTGGCGTCGGGATCGGCTGCCATGGATCGCACCGGATCGTCTGCGACAGCAGCCAGATCGCCATGCCCGAATGCTCTATCGGCCTCGTGCCGGACGTGGGCGGTTCGCTTCTGCTGGCCCGCGCGCCGGGGCGGCTTGGCGACTATCTGGGCCTCACCGGCGCCCGCATGGGCCCCGCCGACGCGATCCACGCGGGCTTTGCCGACAGCCACATCCCCGCCGACCGCTGGCCCGACACCATCGCGGCCCTGTGCGAAACCGGCGACACCGCGGCCCTGGCCGCCGCCGCCGAGACACCGCCACCCGGCGCGCTTGCCGGCCAACGGGCCCAGATCGACCGGCTCTTCAAGGGCACCACCCTGCCCGAGTTCCTCGCCGCGCTGCGCGACGACAAAAGCGACCTTGCGCAGGACGCGCTGAAAAAGATCACCCGCAACGCGCCCTTGTCGATGGCCTGCACGATCGAACTGCTCGCCCGCCTGCGCGGCACCCATGCCGACATCCGCACTGCCCTCGACCTGGAATACCGCTTTACGCATCGCGCGATGGAGCATGGCGATTTCCTCGAAGGCATCCGCGCCCAGATCATCGACCGCGACCGCCAGCCGAACTGGCGCCACGATCTCGACACGCTGCCCGACGGGGCGGCCGACGACATGCTCGCCCCGCTCGGGGACGACGCGCTGACATTCGACAGGAAAGGATAGGCCATGAAAATCGGATTCATCGGGTTGGGCAACATGGGCGGTCCGATGGCCGCCAACCTTGCCAAGGCCGGCCACGACGTGACCGGTTTCGACACCGCCGACGTCAGCATCGAGGGCGTCACCCAGGCCTCCTCGGCCGAAGAGGCCGCGCGCGGCGCGCAGGTGGTCATCACCATGCTGCCCAACGGCCAGATCCTGCGCAGGGTGGCCGCCCAGGTGATCCCGGCGATGGACAAGGGCGCGGTGCTGCTCGACTGTTCGACCGTCGATGTGGACAGCGCCCGCGCCGTGGCCGAACAGGCACAGGCGGCGGGCGTCTCGGCGCTCGATGCGCCCGTGTCGGGCGGGGTTGGCGGCGCGCAGGCCGGCACCCTGACCTTCATGGTCGGCGGTGACGAGGCAGGCTTCAACACCGCCCGTGAACTCTTTGACATCATGGGACAAAAGGCAGTCCACTGCGGCCCCTCCGGCAACGGGCAGGCCGCCAAGATCTGCAACAACATGATCCTCGGCGCCACCATGATCGTCACCTGCGAGGCCTTCGCGCTGGCCGACAAGCTGGGCCTGGACCGGCAGGCCATGTTCGACGTGGTGTCCACCTCGTCCGGTTCCAGCTGGTCGATGAACACCTATTGCCCCGCCCCCGGCGTCGGCCCGCAAAGCCCCTCGGACAACGACTACAAACCCGGCTTCGCGGCCGAGCTGATGCTCAAGGATCTGCGCCTCGCGCAAGAGGCCGCGGCCTCCGCCGATGCCGACACGCCCCTGGGCGAAGCGGCGATGAAACTCTACGAGGCCTTCGTCGAGCAGGAAGACGGCGAAGGCCGCGATTTCTCGGCCATGCTGCCCCGCTTCGAGAAACGCGGCTACGGCAGTTGAGACCAAGGCCCGCCCCCAACCGGGCGGGCCTTGATCCATGTCATATTCCCGAATCCGAATTCGGCTTAAAGAGTGCTCTCAGATACACCTTTTCCTGGGAGACTCGAAATGTTTGCAAAGAACATGGGCACCACCGATCGCACGATCCGCGCCATCATCGGCGTGGGGCTTCTGATCCTCGCCTTCACGTCGCTGGCCGGCACTTGGGCCTGGGTCGCGGGCATCGTCGGCGCGGTGCTGCTGGCCACCGCCGCGATGGGCTCCTGCCCGCCCTATGCGCTTCTGGGCATCAACACCTGCCCGACGAAAAAGTAAGCCCCTTGCGGTAGCACGGTCAGGGCGCCACCCGGCGCCCTACTCCGCGGCCACCTTGCGCGCAGCCAGCATATCTTTCAGGTAACGCCCCGTATGGCTGCGTTCGACCTGCGCCACCTCTTCGGGGGTGCCCGTGGCCACGATCTCGCCACCGCCGTCGCCGCCCTCGGGGCCGATGTCGATGATGTGATCGGCGGTCTTGATGACATCGAGGTTATGCTCGATCACCACCACGGTGTTGCCGCTCTCGACCAGCTCGTGCAGCACTTCCAGCAGCTTCTTCACATCCTCGAAATGCAGACCCGTCGTAGGCTCGTCGAGGATATAGAGCGTGCGCCCGGTGGACCGTTTCGCCAGCTCCTTTGACAGTTTCACGCGCTGCGCCTCGCCGCCCGACAGGGTCGTGGCCTGCTGGCCCACCTTGATATATCCCAGCCCCACGCGCATCAGCGCATCCATCTTCTCGCGGATCGACGGCACCGCCTTGAAGAACTCCTGCGCGTCCTCCACGGTCATGTCCAGCACGTCGGCGATGGACTTGCCCTTCCACTGGATTTCCAGCGTCTCGCGGTTGTAGCGCGCGCCGCCGCAGGTTTCGCAGGTGACATAGACATCCGGCAGGAAGTGCATCTCGATCTTGATGACCCCGTCGCCCTGGCACGCCTCGCAGCGCCCGCCCTTCACGTTGAAGCTGAACCGCCCCGGCTTGTAGCCGCGCGCCTTGGCCTCGGGCAGCCCGGCGAACCAGTCGCGGATGGGCGTGAAGGCGCCGGTATAGGTGGCCGGGTTCGACCGGGGCGTGCGCCCGATGGGCCGCTGGTCGATGTCGATCACCTTGTCCAGATGCTCCAGCCCCTTGATCGTCTCGCAGGGTGCGGGCGTCTGGCGCGCGCCGTTCAGCCGCATCGAGGCGGTCTTGAACAGCGTCTCGATGGTCAGCGTGGATTTGCC
>JAASSQ010000241.1 GCA_021767845.1 Roseovarius sp.
CTGTGGTTCGGCGCGCAGCCCGAAACCGTGGTCGGCGTGACCGGCACGAACGGCAAGACATCGATCGCCAGTTTCTGCCGCCAGATCTGGTCCGAACTGGGCTTTGCCGCCGTGAACATCGGCACCACCGGGGTCGAGGGCGCCCATGATGCGGCGCTGGCCCATACCACCCCCGATCCGATCACCCTGCACCGGGTGCTGGCCGACTGCGACGCGGCGGGCGTGACGCACGCGGCGATGGAGGCCTCGTCGCACGGGCTGGAACAGCGCCGGCTCGACGGGGTGCGCATCCAGGCAGCGGGCTTCAGCAATTTCAGCCAGGATCACCTGGACTATCATGGCACGTTCGACGCCTATTTCGCGGCCAAGGCGGGGCTCTTCGCCCGCGTCCTGCCCGAAGACGGCGTGGCCGTCATCAACATGGACGACCCAAAGGGCCCCGCCATGGCCGAGATCGCGACCGCCCGCGGACAGGATCTGCTGACCGTGGGCCGGGCCGAGGGCTGCGATCTGCATCTTCAGGCACAGCGTTTCGCCCCCACCGGGCAGGATCTGCGCTTCGACTGGAAGGGCAAGACGCACCAGGTCCGGCTGGGCCTGATCGGCGGCTTCCAGGCGGAAAACGTGCTGCTGGCGGCGGGGCTGGTCATCGCCACCGGCGCCGATCCCGACCGCGTGGTCGAAACCCTGCCGCAGATGAAAACCGTCAACGGCCGGATGCAATTGGCCGCCACCCGCCGCAACGGCGCGGCGGTGTTCGTCGATTACGCGCATACGCCCGATGCGGTGGCCACCGCGCTCGCGGCGCTGCGCCCGCATGTCATGGGCCGGATGGTGGCGCTGATCGGTGCGGGCGGCGACCGCGACACCGCCAAGCGCCCGCTGATGGGGCAGGCGGCGGCGGACAACGCCGACCTGGTGATCGTGACCGATGACAACCCCCGCAGCGAAGACCCCGCCGCGATCCGCGCCGCGGTGATGCAGGGCTGCCCCGAGGCGACCGAGGTGGCCGACCGCGCCGAGGCGATCCTGCGCGGCGTGGACATGCTGGGGCCGGGCGACGCGCTGCTGATCTGCGGCAAGGGCCATGAAACCGGGCAGATCGTGGGCGACGATGTCTTTCCCTTCGATGACCGCGAACAGGCCAGCGTGGCGGTCGCCGCGCTGGACGGGGGCGCGGCATGACCCTCTGGACCGCGCAAGAGGCCGCAACGGCCACCGGCGGCCGCGCCACCGGCGACTGGCAGGCCACCGGCGTGTCGATCGACACCCGCACGCTCAGGCCCGGCGATCTTTTCGTGGCGCTCAAGGCCGCGCGCGATGGGCACGAGTTCGTGGCGCAGGCGCTGGACAAGGGCGCGGCGGCCGCACTGGTCAGCCATATCCCCGAGGGGGTGGCGGACACCGCGCCGCTTTTGCTGGTCGAGGATGTGCAGGCCGCGCTTGAGGCGCTCGGCCGCGCCGCCCGCGCCCGCACCGACGCCCGCGTCGTGGGCGTGACAGGCTCGGTCGGCAAGACCTCGACCAAGGAAATGCTGCGCGCCGTCCTGTCCGGGCAGGGTCGCACCCACGCCGCCGAGGCCAGCTACAACAACCATTGGGGCGTGCCGCTGACGCTGGCGCGGATGCCCGCCGACACCGAATTCGCGGTGATCGAGATCGGCATGAACCACCCCGGCGAGATCGCGCCGCTCAGCCGCATGGCGCGCCCGCATGTGGCCATCGTCACCACCGTCGCCGCCGCCCACCTGGAAGCCTTCGACGATATCGAGGGGATCGCCCATGAAAAGGCCGCGATCCTCGACGGGCTGGAATCCGACGGCACCGCGATCCTGAATGCCGACATCGACACTGCCGCGATCCTGCGCGACAAGGCCCGCGCCGTCGGCGCGCAGATCGTGACCTTCGGGCAGGCGGGCGACTGGACCCCGGATGAGGTGACGGTCAACGACACCTGCACCGTGGTCTGCGCCAGCACGCCCGACGGCCCGGCGCTCTTCAAGATCATGTCGCCGGGGCGGCATTTCGCCATGAACGGGCTGGCGGTTCTGGCCGCCGCCCACGCGCTCGGCGCCGATCCCGATCTCGCCGCGCATGACCTCGGGCGCTGGCAGCCGCCCGCCGGGCGCGGCACCCGCGAAACCCTCGTGCTCGACCCGGCCGACGACGACCTGACGCTCGACCTGATTGACGATGCGTTCAATGCCAACCCGGTGTCGATGGCCGCCGCGCTCGACGTGCTGGCCGCCGCCACGCCCAAGGACAGCAAGGGCCGCGTCTCCAGGGGGCGGCGGATCGCCATCCTGGGCGACATGCTGGAACTGGGCCCCGAGGAACGCCGCCTTCATGCCGACCTGGCACAGCTGCCGCAGCTTGCCGCGCTCGACCGGGTGCATTGCGTCGGCCCGCTCATGCGCGCGCTCCACGACGCGCTCCCCGAGGCGCAGCGCGGCCGCTGGTCCGAGACGGCCGAGGATCTGGCCGCGCAGGTCCATCGCGTGATAGACGCGGGCGACGTGGTGCTCGTCAAGGGCTCCAAGGGCAGCCGCGTCAGCCTCGTGGTGGACGCGCTGCGCCGGGCCGGGCGCGCGACCGCGCCGCAAACGGAGAACCGTTGAAATGCTGTATTGGCTGACCGAACTGTCGGATGGGGGGGATGTCTTCAACCTCTTCCGCTACATCACCTTCCGGGCGGGCGGGGCCTTCATGACGGCGCTGTTCTTCGGCTTCCTGTTCGGCCCGCCACTCATCAACGTGCTGCGCAAGCGGCAGGGCAAGGGCCAGCCGATCCGCGCGGACGGGCCGGAAACCCATATGTCCAAGACCGGCACGCCCACGATGGGCGGGCTGCTGATCGTGGGCGCGCTCGTCACCGCGACGCTGCTCTGGGCGCGGCTCGACAACCCCTATGTCTGGCTGGTGCTTTTCGTCACCCTGTCCTTCGGGCTGATCGGCTTCTGGGACGATTACGCCAAGGTCTCCAAGCAGAACGTGCAGGGCGTGCCGGGCAAGCTCAGGCTGGGTCTGGGCTTCCTGATCGCGGCCATCGCGGCGGCCTGGGCAGCACTCTATCACCCTTCGGAACTGCAATACCAACTGGCGCTTCCGGTGTTCAAGGACACGCTCATCAACCTGGGCTGGTTCTTCATTCCCTTCGCGATGTTCGTGATCGTGGGCGCGGCCAACGCGGTGAACCTGACCGACGGGCTGGACGGTCTGGCGATCATGCCGGTGATGATCGCGGGCGGCACGCTCGGCGTCATCGCCTACGCGGTGGGGCGGGTCGATTTCACCGAGTATCTCGATGTGCATTACGTCCCCGGCACCGGCGAGATCCTGGTCTTCGCAGCCGGTCTCTTCGGCGGGGGGCTGGGGTTCCTGTGGTATAACGCCCCGCCCGCGGCCGTCTTCATGGGCGATACCGGCTCGCTGGCCCTGGGCGGCGCGCTCGGCGCGATCGCGGTCGCCACCAAGCACGAGATCGTGCTGGGCATCGTCGGCGGGCTGTTCGTGGTCGAGGCGTTGAGCGTCATCATCCAGGTGTTCTATTTCAAGCGCACGGGCAAGCGGGTGTTCCTGATGGCGCCCATCCATCACCATTACGAGAAAAAGGGCTGGGCCGAGCCGCAGATCGTCATCCGCTTCTGGATCATCGCGCTGATCCTGGCGATGATCGGACTGGCCACGCTCAAGGTGCGCTGACCTTCGTTGCGCACCGCGCGCCCTGTTAAACCCGGCCCGCGCACCGACCCCGCACCGACGCGATACCGACGTGATACCGACGTGATACCGACACCCCGAAAACGGCGATTTCGCCTTGTTAACATGGCGATTCGCCACAATCCGCGCCCAACCACCGCGCGGTGGGCGCAACCTTTCGTTAACCGGCTTGCGCGCGCCGCGCGGCGGGGGCACTCTCGCGCGGCACGGACAGGGAAGGGACAGGCATGATTCCGGTGGCGGGATATGACGGGCAGCGCGTTGCGATCCTCGGGCTGGGACGATCGGGCCTGTCGGCGGCGCGCGCGCTGCGCATGAGCGGCGCGCATGTGCTGGCCTGGGACGACAACCCGGCCGCCCGCGAGATGGCCAGCGAAGAAGGCTTCGAGATCAAGGACTTGTCCCACGACGCCGCCTTCGGCGACCTCGCCGCCCTGATCGTCAGCCCCGGCATCCCGCATCTCTATCCCAAACCCAACCGCGTCGTGGCCGCCGCCCTGCGCGCGGGCGTGCCGGTGGACAACGACATCGGCCTGTTCTTCGCCTCGCTGGGCCAGGCGGGCTGGGCCGCCCATGACGTGCCGCCCAAGGTGATTGCCGTCACCGGAAGCAATGGAAAATCAACCACTTCGGCGCTCATCCACCATGTCCTGCAAGAGGCCGGCAAGGACGTGCAGCTGGCCGGCAATATCGGCCGCGGGGTGCTCGACATCGACCCGCCCGGCGATGGCGGGATGGTGGTGCTGGAACTCAGCTCC
>JAASSQ010000242.1 GCA_021767845.1 Roseovarius sp.
CAGGTGGCTCATCACCAGCGCGGGCGACTGGCTCAGCGCGACTTCGCGCACGGCGGCCCATTCGGCGGGTTCCATCCCCAGCCGGTTCATGCCCGAGTCGAGCTGGATGCCGAAGGGGTGGCCCGGCAGTGCCTCGGCATGGCGGATCATCTGGTCAACGGAGTTCAGCAGCGGGATCAGGTCGGTATCGCCGATCATGTCGGCATCGCCCGCCATGTGGCCCGAAAAGACATGGATGGCCGGGTCGGGCCCGAGCGCCGCGCGCAGCGCCGCGCCTTCCTCGGCAATGGCGACGAAGAACTGCCGCGCCCCGGCCCGCGCAAGCGCCCGCGCCACCCGTTCGACGCCCAGCCCATAAGCGTCGGCCTTGACCACGGCGGCGGTGTCCACGGCGCTCTGCGCGGCCAGCGCGCGCCAGTTGTCGCAGATCGCGTCAAGGTCGATGGTCAGGGTGCCGGTGCTCATGGCTTCGGGTTGTGCCACACGGTCGGTCGGGGTCAAGTGGGAAACGGGCGCGGTGCGCAGGGGGCCGGGCGGGTGTGGCCCGGCGGCAGCCGCCTCAGAAGCCGGGATCGTCGTTCTGCTGCCAGGGTTTCACGAGGTTGCCGAAGCGCGTGAACTGGCCCTCGAAGCTCAACTCCACCGTGCCGATCGGGCCGTGACGCTGCTTGCCGATGATGACTTCGGCCTTGCCGTGCAGGCGCTCCATCCGTTCCTGCCATGCGGCCATCTCGTCCAGCCGGTCGTCCGACGGCTTCTCGCGTTCCACGTAATATTCCTCGCGGAACACGAACATCACCACGTCGGCGTCCTGTTCGATCGAGCCGGACTCGCGCAGGTCCGACAGTTGCGGGCGCTTGTCCTCGCGCGCCTCGACCTGGCGCGACAGCTGGCTGAGCGCGATCACGGGAACGTCGAGTTCCTTGGCGATGGCCTTGAGGCCCTGGGTGATCTCGCTGACCTCGTTCACGCGGCTGTCCTTGGCCGAGGCGGGGCGGACGAGCTGCAGGTAGTCCACCATCAGCACGTCGAGCCCGTGGGTCCGCTTGAGCCGCCGGGCGCGCGCGGCCAGCTGGCTGATCGGCAGGGCGGGCGTGTCGTCGATGAACAGCGGGCAGGATTCCAGCGACTTGGCCGCGTCCACGAAGCGGCGGAATTCCTGTTCGGTCATGTCGCCGCGGCGGATCTGCTCCGAGGGCACCTCGGCCGCTTCCGACAGGATCCGCGCGGCGAGCTGTTCCGCGCTCATCTCGAGGCTGTAGAATCCCACGACGCCGCCCTCGACCGCGCCCTCGCTGCCGTCGGGCAGGGTGCCGCGCTTGTAGGCCTTGGCGATGTTGAAGGCGATGTTGGTGGCCAGCGACGTCTTGCCCATCGACGGCCGGCCCGCAAGGATCAGAAGGTCGGACTTGTGCAGCCCGCCCAGCTTGCGGTCCATGTCGATCAGGCCGGTCGAGATGCCCGCCAGCCCGCCATCGCGCTGATAGGCGGCGTTGGCCACATTAACAGCGTCCGTTACAGCCCTGAGAAAGCTTTGAAATCCGCTTTCGGCCTGACCCTGTTCGGAAAGCTGGTAGAGCTTCTGTTCGGCTTCGACGATCTGGTCGCGCGGTTCGCTTTCCACCTCGGCGCGCGCGGCCTTGCCGGCGATCTCGTGGCCAAGCGCGATCAGCTCGCGGCGCACCGCCATGTCGTGGATCAGCTGCGCATAGTCGCGCACCGCGAAGGCGCTGATCGCCGCGCCGGCCAGCGTGGCCAGGTAGGCGGGTCCGCCCAGTTCCTTCAGGCCCTCGTCATCCTCCAGGAACGCCTTGAGCGTCACCGGCGAGGCCAGGTTGCCCTTGGAAATCCGAGCCACCGCCGTTTCGTAGATCCGCTGGTGGACCGGGTCATAGAAATGCTGCGGCTTGATGATCGACGCGACGCGGTCATACACGTCGTTGTTGGTCAGAAGCGCGCCCAGCAATTGCTGTTCGGCCTCGATCGAATGCGGCATCGTGTCCGAATCTTCGATCTTGGCGCCCGTCGCGTTGAAACTCGTGACCTCGTTCATGCGCTCCCCCGTTCCTCGCAAGCCAGGGTCATACCCTTGCGCAGGCGCTTCCGGCAACGCGGAACATGGCTGTGGATAGCTTGTGGATAACCCGGTTTGGCATCATATTGCGGCCGAAAGGGTGGCTGCGTCAATATATTGTGTGTGTGCGCTGCGCGGGGGATCGCCGGCCGTGTCTTTACGGACGCAGCGCGGCGATTTTTTCCGGCGCCTTGTCGCCGACGCCCGCGATTCGCCTCAGCGATGCGCCTCCTGCCAGGCGCGCGGATCGTCGAGAAACGATTCGACCGCGTCCAGCGTGGCGGCCTCGAACGTGCCCTGCGCGCGCGCCTCGGCCAGCACATCGTGCCAGGTGCACAGGTAATGCAGCGCGACGCCGTGATCGCCCAGCGTCTTCTCGGTCTCGGGGAAGATCCCGTAATAGAAGATGACGGCGGTATGCCCACAGGTCGCGCCGGTCTCGCGGATCGCATCCACGAAGCTCAGCTTCGATCCGCCATCGGTGGTCAGATCCTCGACCAGCAGCACGCGCTGTCCCTCGCTCATGGCGCCCTCGATGCGGGCGTTGCGGCCATAGCCCTTGGGCTTCTTGCGCACATAGGTCATCGGCAGCGCCATGCGCTCGGCCACCAGCGCGGCAAAGGGGATGCCCGCCGTCTCGCCGCCCGCAACATTGTCGAAGGCCTCCAGCCCCGCCTCGCGCATCACCGTGACGGTCAGGAAATCCATCAGCGTGGCGCGGATGCGCGGAAAGGAAATCAGCTTGCGGCAGTCGATATAGGTGGGCGAGGGCAGGCCCGAGGCCAGCGTGAAGGGCACGTCCGCGTTGAAATGCACGGCCTCGATCTCCAGAAGCATCCGGGCGGTCAGGCGGGCGATTTCCTCGCGCGGGGGATAAGCGGTGGGGATCATCTTGGGCTCCTGTCGTGGGGATCAGCCGGCGACCGACCAGTAAACCGGAAAACCGGGGTCGAACACCGTCACCGGGCCGTCGCCGGTGTCGATCTTGTCGGGGAACTGGGTGGGCGTGTCGGACTTGACCAGCGTGAGGGTCCGGGCGTTCACCGGCAGCCCATAGAAACCCGGCCCGTGGCTCGACGCGAAGCCTTCCAGCCGGTCCAGCGCGCGCTCCTCCTCGAAGACGTGGGCCAGCAGCGGCAGGGTGTTGGTGGCGGTGAAACAGCCCGCGCAGCCACAGGCGCTTTCCTTGTTGGGGTCGGTATGCGGCGCGCTGTCGGTGCCGAGGAAGAACCGCGCGTCCCCCGAGGTGGCCGCCGCGCGCAGCGCCTGCCGGTGCTCCTCGCGCTTGGCGACAGGCAGGCAGTAGTAATGTGGCTTGATGCCGCCCACCAGCAGGTGATTGCGGTTGATGATCAGGTGATGCGTGGTGATCGTGCCGCCCAGCCCGGCGTCGTTGGCCTTGACGTAGTCCACGCCGTTGCGGGTGGTGATATGTTCCATGATGACCCGCAGGCCGGGGGTGGCACGGCGGAGCGGGTCGAGCACGCGGTCGATGAACACCGCCTCGCGGTCGAATATGTCGATCTCGGGGTCGGTCACCTCGCCATGCACGCAAAGCGGGCAGCCCGCCTCGGCCATCGCCTCCAGCACGCCGCGCACCCGGTCGAAATCGCGCACGCCGCTGGCCGAATTGGTGGTGGCCCCCGCGGGGTAGAGCTTGACGGCGGTGATCAGCCCCTCGGCATGGGCGCGGGCCACGTCGGCCGGGTCGGTGTCCTCGGTCAAATACAGGGTCATCAGCGGCGTGAAATCCATGCCCTCGGGCAGCGCCGCCATGATCCGGTCGCGATAGGCGCGGGCATCTGCGGCGGTGACCACCGGCGGCACGAGGTTCGGCATGATGATCGCGCGGGCGAAATGGCGCGCGGTTTCGGGCAGCACGGCGCGCAGCACCGCGCCGTCGCGCAGGTGCAGGTGCCAGTCGTCGGGGCGGGGGATGGTCAGGCTCTGGCTCATGGCCCGTGGCTTTACACAATCCCGCGCCGCGCTGCCAGACGGCAATGGCGCCCCCGTGTCCGTCGATTTCGTCAGTCGATCTCGCGCGGCGGCATCGGCAGCCCCTTGGACTCGGCGGTGGCATAGGCCGCGCGCAGCGCGCGCCGGAACCGTGGGCCGGGGTTCTCGCGCATCACCGCCTGGCTCCACAGCGCGACCAGATACAGCCGGTTTTCCCGCTCCAGCCGCGCCAGAACGCGCTTGAGATAAGGGATATGGCCGCGCCGCGCCCGCAACAGCCGCGCCAGGCTCAGCCGGTCCAGCCTGCCGGAGCTCGCCTGCGCCAGGATGCGCAGCAGCACCCCCATGTCCAGCAGCCCCCGCGCCAGCCCCGTGCCCATGAACCGCAGCCGCACGCGCGTGACGTTGCGCCGGGCAAACAGCGCGGCATGCATCGAATCGAGCGTGA
>JAASSQ010000243.1 GCA_021767845.1 Roseovarius sp.
CCCCCAGGCTGACGATCACGCCCGGCCCCACCGCGCCCAGCAGCACCGCCGCCGCGGGCCAGATGCACAGCGCCAGGACCACCTGCTCCAGTGTGTTCTGCATGACGCGCTGGTCGATCACCGCCGCGCCCTGCAGCGCCCCGCCCGAACGCATCTCGTCATCGCCCATCCGGCGGAACGCCACCCGCAGCACCATCGCCACCATCACCAGCCCCGGCGCCAGGAAGGCGGTCATGATCGTCGGCATAAGGGTGAACACCGGCAGCGTCACGACCTGCGCCGCCCCCCAAAGCAGCGCCACCGCCCAGAGAAACCCTGCGCCCGAGGCGCCCATCGTTCGTGTCCGTGTGCTCATCGGCCTGCCCTTCATCGTTCCCGAAATACTGTGGGGGGTGAATTGGCCGAAGGCCAAGAGGGGGGCAAGCCCCCTCCCGACCATGTGATCAGCCCCGCGCCTCGCGGATCAGCCGCAGGATGTCCTGCGCCGCCTCGGGGATGTTGGTGCCGGGCCCGAAGATCGCCTTCACGCCGGCCTTTTTCAGGAACTCGTAATCCTGCTGCGGGATCACCCCGCCGCAGATCACGATGATGTCGCCCGCGTCCTTCTGCTCCAGCGCCTCGATCAGCTTGGGCGCCAGCGTCTTGTGCCCCGCCGCCTGGGACGAGATGCCGACCACGTGCACGTCGTTGTCCACCGCGTCCTGCGCGGCCTCCTCGGGGGTCTGGAAAAGCGGGCCCACATCCACGTCGAAGCCGATATCGGCAAAGGCCGTGGCGATCACCTTGGCGCCGCGGTCATGGCCGTCCTGGCCCATCTTGACGACCAGCATCCGGGGCCGCCGCCCCTCGGCCTCGGCGAACTCATCGACCGATTTCTGGATCGCGGCGAAGCCCTCGTCACCCTCGTAGGCCGCGCCGTAGACGCCGGCCAAAGTCTTGACCTCGGCGCGGTGCCGGCCGAATTCCTCTTCCATCGCCATGCTGATCTCTCCCACCGATGCGCGCTGGCGCGCGGCCTCGACCGCCGCCTCCAGAAGATTGCCGCCCTCTTTGGCGCGGCGCGTGATTTCGGCCAAAGCGGCGTCGCAGGCCGCCTGGTCGCGGTTGGCGCGGATGCGTTCCAGCGCCGCGATCTGGCTGTCGCGCACGGCCGAGTTGTCGATGTCCAGCAGGTCGATCGGGTCCTCGTGCTCGCGGCGATACTTGTTCACGCCGACGATCACCTCCTCGCCGCGGTCGATCATCGCCTGCCGGGTGGCCGCGCTTTCCTCGATGCGCAGCTTGGGCATGCCGCTGGCCACCGCCTTGGTCATGCCGCCCATCTCCTCGACCTCTTCCATCAATTCCCAGGCCTTCTCGGCCAGGTCGGCGGTCAGCTTCTCGACGTAGTACGATCCCGCCAGCGGATCGACGACATTGGTGACCCCGGTCTCTTCCTGCAGGATCAGCTGGGTGTTGCGCGCGATCCGGGCGCTGAAATCGGTGGGCAGGGCCATCGCCTCATCGAGCGCGTTGGTATGCAGCGACTGGGTGCCGCCCAGAACCGCGCTCAGCGCCTCATAGGCGGTGCGGATCACGTTGTTGTAGGGGTCCTGTTCCTGCAGGCTGACGCCGCTGGTCTGGCAATGCGTCCGCAGCATCTTGGACTTGTCGTTCTGCGCGCCGAATTCGGTCATCACGCGATGCCACAGCAGCCGCGCGGCCCGCAGCTTGGCGGCTTCCATGAAGAAATTCATGCCGATCGCGAAGAAGAACGACAGGCGCGGCGCGAAACGGTCCACGTCCATCCCGGCCTTGATCGCGGCGCGCACGTATTCGCGCCCGTCGGCCAGCGTATAGGCCAGCTCCTGCACCAGGTTCGCACCGGCCTCCTGCATGTGGTAGCCCGAGATCGAGATCGAGTTGAAGCGCGGCATCTCGTTCGAGGTGTATTCGATGATGTCCGACACGATCCGCATCGAGGGTTCGGGCGGGTAGATATAGGTGTTGCGGACCATGAACTCCTTGAGGATGTCGTTCTGGATCGTGCCCGACAGGTCGGCGCGTGACACGCCCTGTTCCTCGCCCGCGACGATGTAATTGGCCAGCACCGGAATGACCGCGCCGTTCATGGTCATCGACACGCTAACCTTGTCCAGCGGGATACCGTCGAACAGCACCTTCATGTCCTCGACGCTGTCGATGGCCACGCCGGCCTTGCCGACATCGCCCTCCACGCGCGGGTGATCGCTGTCATAGCCGCGATGCGTGGCCAGATCGAAGGCGACCGAGACGCCCTGCTGCCCCGCCGCCAGGTTGCGGCGGTAAAAGGCGTTCGATTCCTCGGCGGTCGAGAACCCGGCATATTGCCGGATCGTCCAGGGGCGGCCGGCATACATCGTGGCCCGCGGCCCGCGCGTGAAGGGCGCCTGCCCGGGCACCGAGCCCAGATGCTCCAGCCCCGCCACGTCCTCTTCGGTGTAAAGCGGTTCGATCTCGATGCCTTCGAGGGTCTTCCAGGTCAGGTCCTCAAGCGGACGGCCCTTCAGCTCCCCTTCGGCGATCTTACGCCATGCGTCTTTCTTGCTTGCCATTTCGGTGTCCTCTTGTCGTCTGACCGGCGGGCGGATGTGCCCCCGCCTCGACCGGTCCGGTTTCCTCGATCAGTGTCGCCAGCCCATCGGCCCCGGCGCGCAGCCAGAACAGATCGTCGGCATAGGCCTCGCGCAGCCGCGCGACGGCCTCGGCATCGAAGGGCTGCCAGCGGTCCTCGTCGGCGCCTGCGCCCAGGCGCGCGGGATCGCCGCCGCGCGCGGCCACAGCCGCCCGCAAGCCGCCCAGGGTGGGCGCGCGGTTCAACCACGCATCGGCCTGGCCGCGCGGCAGGCCGGCCGCCCCCGTCATCTCGGCCAGCCGCCGCACCGGGCGGCCCGCGAAGGTTTCATGCGGCAGCACGATCAGCCGCGCCTCGGGCAGCGCGCAGGCGATCTCGCGAATCACGTCGCGCCAGCCGCGCTGCGCGCGCGCCAGTGCCGCGCGCTCCGCCGTGCCCGGCACCCGGTGGCCGCGCGCCACGCCAAACCCCAGCGCCGAGGCCCAATAGCTGTCCTGCGCGCGGATCGACAGGGCCACGCGCCCCACGCGCCCGCCGAACGCCTCGGCGAACCGGGCCAGCCGCAGCCCCGCATCGGGATAAAGCGCGCCGTGGCGCAGGTTGGGGCGGGGGGCGCCCAGCATGTTCTCGTCGCTCACCAGAAGCCGCCGGCCCCCCTGCGCCTCGGCCGCGCGCAGGTTGATCGCGATCCGCCCGGCGGCGCGCTGCAGCTGCTCGCCCGCGCTGCGCCGTCCCGGCACCGGGATCACCCCGGTCAGCAGCCCATCGCGCGTGCGGCGCGGCCCCCAGACCGCAAGACCCAGCTCGGCAAGCGCATCCGCGTTGTGGCGCAGGTAATGCTGAAAGCTGGTCGTGGCGGTGCGATGCGCGCCCAGGTGCAGAGTGATATCCATCGGTTCAGGCCCCTTCATGCGGCGCCCCTTGCGCGGCGGGGCGGGAAATCGTGTCACGCCCATGCTGCACCTTTGGAGCTGAGGAAGGGATTAATGCTCGAATTTTCGATGACGGCGCGGCATTCTGCCTTCGCAAACCGCGCCGCGCCGCCTATATCTGCTCTGACAGGTGAGAGCATGAAACGACTATTTGCCCCGATTTTCATGGCCTTCTGGGCCACCGTAGCCGCCGCGCAGGACAGTGCCGAGGGCGCGCCGGCCTTCGATCCGCCGATCGTCTTTTCCGGCGACGAGGTGGATTTGAACGAATTTCTCTGGATAAAGCGGCCGCTGCTCGTCTTTGCCGACACGCCCGCCGATCCGCGATATGTCCAGCAGATGGAATACATCTCGGATCGTTTGAACGATCTCGACACGCGAGATGTCGTGGTGCTGACCGATACCGACCCGTCCGCCGACAGCGCCCTGCGCGAGCGGTTCCATCCGCGCGGCTTCATGCTGGTTCTGCTGGGCAAGGACGGCACGATATACCTGCGCAAACCCTTCCCCTGGAGCGTGCGCGAGATTTCCCGCACCATCGACAAGATGCCGATGCGCCAGCAGGAAATGCGCGAAGGCCGCGGCGGAAGCTGACGGCGCGCGCGCATCACAGGCCCCCCATCGCGACGGTCACAAGACCGCTATCGGGATCGAGGATCATCACCGTGCCGCTTTCGCCGTCCCAGGCCAGGATGCTGCGCGCGCCCTTCAGGCCGCGCAGAAAGGCGTCCTCCACCCCCTCGTCCATGCAGGCCCGCCCCTCCAGCGCGGCGCGGCGCATCGCCATGCCGGTGGCACGGTCGGCGTTCACGATCTCGACCAGCCCCGCATCGGGCGATTGCCCACCCGCCGCCAGCGCGGCCCGGCCCGCCCGGCGCAGTTGCACCAGCATGGTGCGCGCGTCCCCGGCGACCGGCATGGCCGACTTGATGTCCGGCGCGGTCAGCCG
>JAASSQ010000244.1 GCA_021767845.1 Roseovarius sp.
CCCCAACATGGCCGGTAAATCGACCTTCCTGCGGCAGAATGCGCTGATCGCCCTGCTGGCGCAGGCGGGCAGCTACGTGCCTGCGCGCTCGGCCCATGTGGGCATGGTCAGCCAGTTGTTCAGCCGCGTGGGTGCCTCTGACGATCTGGCGCGGGGGCGATCGACCTTCATGGTCGAAATGGTCGAAACCGCCGCGATCCTGAACCAGGCGGACGATCATGCGCTGGTGATCCTGGATGAAATCGGCCGCGGCACCGCCACCTATGACGGGTTGAGCATCGCCTGGGCGACGCTGGAACATCTGCACGAAACCAATCGTTGCCGCGCCCTGTTCGCAACGCATTACCACGAGTTGACGAACCTGAGCGACAAGCTGAACCGGGTGGACAATGCCACCGTCGCCGTGAAGGAACATGACGGCGAGGTGATCTTCCTGCACGAGGTCCGGCGCGGCGCCGCCGACCGAAGCTATGGCGTGCAGGTGGCCAAGCTGGCCGGCTTGCCCGAGTCGGTCGTGGAACGGGCGCGGATCGTTCTGGATGCGCTGGAACAGGGTGAGCGCGAGGGCGGAACCGCGCAAAAGGCGCTGATTGACGACCTGCCGCTGTTTTCGGCCACGCCGCCGCCGGCGCCTTCGCCCGCGCGAACATCGCCGGTGGAGGAACGGCTGGCAGATGTCCTGCCCGACGAATTGAGCCCGCGCGAGGCGCTGGACCTGGTTTACGAATTGAAGGGGTTGGCGAAGGGGTAGGCCGGGCGCGTGCCCGGCCCAACCGTTAACCCTGGTTCGAGGACACGCCCACCTGCGCCGGGCGCAGGATACGGTCGTGCAGCATGAAGCCTTCGGCAGACACCTGAATGATCTCGCCCGCCTTGGTGTCGGGCACCGGGGCTTCGAACATGGCCTCGTGATGCTGGGGATCGAACCTGTCGCCGACTTCGGGCGAGATCGGGACGATTCCGTGCTTGGCGAAGACATTGAGCAGCTCACGCATGGTCAGCTCGACACCCTCGATCAGGGCGGCGGAGACCTCTTTCTGCTCGTCCGACGCGGCCTCGAGCGCGCGTTTCATGTTGTCGTAGACAGGCAGCATGTCGCGCGCCAGTTTCGAGCCACCGTAATTCTCGGCCTCGCGGCGGTCTTTTTCGCTGCGCTTGCGGGCGTTTTCCGCGTCGGCCAACGCGCGCATGAACTTGTCCTGAAGGGCGTCGCGCTCGGCGCGGAGCGACTCGATCTCGGCATCCGTGTCCGAGATCTCTTCTTCCGATACGGCCTGCTCTTCGGCCTCGGCCTGTTCGATGTCGTCCAGGAACTCTTCGTTCTTCGGCTCTGCCATAATTCACCTCTAGCTCCGGTCCGCGATCAGTTTGCCGACCAGTTGTGCCGTGTAGTCCACGATCGGCACGATGCGTCCATAGTTCAGGCGGGTGGGGCCGATGACACCCACCGCGCCAATGATCTTCCGGTCTGCGTTCATATAAGGAGAGACGACCAGAGAGGAACCCGAAAGTGAGAAAAGTTTGTTCTCGGAGCCAATAAAAATGCGCACGCCCTCGCCCTCGTCGGCGAGTTCGAGGAAACGGGCGATGTCGCGCTTGCGTTCGAGATCGTCGAACAGGCTGCGGATGCGTTCAAGATCCTCTTCCTCGGTCTCGGGGTCGAGCAGATTCGCGCGGCCGCGCACGATCAGGCGTTCTTCAGTCTCGGTGTCGCCTTCCCAGACGGCAAGGCCGCTTTCCACGAGTTCCTGCGCCAGCTTGTCGATTTCCTGCCGCCGGTCGGCGATGTGCCGGGCCATGACGCTCTGAAGCTCGCTGAGGGTGCGGCCCTCGGCCACGGCGTTGAGGAAATTCGCCGCCTCGCGCATGGAGCTGGGGGTCTGGCCGGGCGGGGGCGTGAAGATCCGATTTTCGACATGGCCGTCTGCAAAGACCAGCACCACGAGCGCGCGGTCCTGCGCCAGGCTGACGAATTCGATATGCTTGATCGGCGCCTCGTGCTTGGGCGCCAGCACCAGCGACGCGCCTTGTGTCACGCCCGACAGGGCCGAGCCGATCCGGTCGAGAATGCCGCCGACATCCTGCGAATTGCTTCCCAAGGTGGCGTCAATCGCCTCTCGGTCGGTGTTTTCCAGATCGCCCACTTCCAGCAGCCCATCCACGAACATGCGCAGCCCCTGTTCGGTGGGCACGCGGCCCGCGCTGATATGAGGGCTTTCCAGAAGGCCCAGGAACTCGAGATCCTGCATCACGTTGCGGATGGTGGCCGCGCTGACCTTTTCGCTGAAATCTCGCGTCAGCGTGCGGGACCCAACGGGCGCACCCGTGCCGAGATAGGACTCGACGACGCGGCGAAACACCTCGCGGGAACGCTCGTTCATCTCTTCCAGAATTTTGGCGCGGTCGGTCATGGCATGGGCCGGTTCGTTGTGATCCGCCATTAAAGACGGGTTGTGGAAAAGGTCAATCGGGGTTGCTATCTGCAAGGTGCGGGCTGTATCCCCGCACCACAAAGCGAAAGGAAGACAGTATGCGGCCTTCGGGTAGAGATTTAAGTGAAATGCGCCCTGTTTCAATCGAAACGGGCGTCACGAAACATGCCGAAGGGTCCTGCATGATCCGGGTCGGGGACACGCATGTGCTGTGCACCGCCAGCCTGGAAGATCGCGTGCCGCCGTTCATCAAGGGCTCGGGCCTGGGATGGGTCACGGCGGAATACGGGATGCTGCCACGCTCCACCTCTTCACGAATGCGGCGCGAGGCGACCGCCGGTAAACAGGGCGGTCGCACGGTGGAAATCCAGCGGCTGATCGGCCGCTCGCTGCGCGCGGGCATCGACCGGGTCGCACTGGGCGAACGGCAGATCACCGTGGATTGCGACGTGATCCAGGCCGATGGGGGCACGCGGTGCGCGGCGATTACCGGGGGGTGGGTGGCCCTGCGGCTGGCGGTCAACAAGCTGCTGAAGGCCGGGGACGTGTTGAGCGATCCGCTGGTCGATCCAGTGGCGGCCGTGTCCTGCGGAATTTACGCGGGCCAGCCGGTTCTGGACCTGGATTACCCCGAGGACAGCGAAGCCGGCGTGGACGGTAATTTCATCATGACCGGCGGCAAGCAACTGATCGAGGTGCAGATGAGCGCCGAGGGCGCGACCTATAGCCGGGCCCAGATGAACGAGTTGATGGACCTGGCCGAAAAGGGCGTGACGGAACTGGTGGAAGCGCAGAAGGCGGCAACGAATGCGTAAATTCGACGGCGATACCCTGCTGGTGGCGACGCATAACGCCGGGAAGCTGGAAGAGATCGCCAACCTGATAGAGCCTTTCGGCGTCAAGGTGGTCGGCGCGGCCGAGAAGGGGCTGGGCGAGCCGGACGAAACCGAGACCACCTTCGTCGGCAATGCCCGGATCAAGGCCCATGCGGCGGCCAAGGCCACGGGTCTGCCCGCGCTGTCGGACGATTCCGGCATCGAAATCGACGCCTTGAACGGCGCGCCGGGTGTTTTCACCGCCAACTGGGCCGAAACCGACAAGGGGCGCGATTTCATCATGGCCATGGGCAAGGCGCATGACCGGCTGCTGGAAAGCGGAGCACCGCAGCCCTGGACCGCGCGGTTCTGCTGCACACTGGTTCTGGCGTGGCCCGATGGTCATGACGAGGTGTTCCCCGGCACGGTCGAAGGACGCATCGTGTGGCCGATGCGCGGGCATGAGGGACATGGCTATGACCCGATTTTCCAGCCGGAGGGGCATGACCAGACCTTCGGGGAAATGGACCGTTGGGAAAAGAACCGGATCAGCCATCGGGCCGACGCCTTCGCCAAGCTGATGAAAGGCTGTTTTGCCTGAAGATTGGCAGCAGGGGGGCTTCGGCCTCTATATCCACTGGCCGTTTTGCGAGGCCAAGTGCCCCTATTGCGATTTCAACAGCCATGTCAGCCGCGAAATCGACCAATCCCGCTGGCTGCGGGCCTACCTGAGCGAAATCGACCGATACGCCGAGGCCTTGCAGGGCAGGGTGTTGTCCTCGGTTTTCTTTGGCGGCGGCACGCCGAGCCTGATGGATCCGTCTATCGTGCACGGCATTCTGGAGCGGGTGCGAGACCGCTGGCCGGTGACGAACGATCTGGAAGTCACGCTCGAGGCCAATCCCGGGTCGGTGGAGGCGGGACGGTTTCGCGGCTATGCCGAGGCGGGCGTCTCGCGCGTGTCGATGGGCGTCCAGGCGCTGAACGATACCGACCTGCGGCGGCTGGGGCGCATTCACAGCACCGCCGAAGCCCGCCAAGCCTTTGATATCGCAAGGCAAAATTTCGATCGCGTCAGTTTCGACCTGATCTATGCGCGGCAGGATCAAACCGTGGCGGCCTGGCGCGCGGAGTTGCGCGAGGCGTTGAGCATGGCGGTCGATCACCTGTCCTTGTACCAGTTGACGATCGAACCGGGCACCGCGTTCGG
>JAASSQ010000034.1 GCA_021767845.1 Roseovarius sp.
AGAGCGTAGAGACAAAATCAACACGAAGCACCAAATCATCCCTGGCGCAACATGCGTCACTCACCTCCGTGTGTCTCCGCCAAACGACCCTCAAGAGCTCCGCTCCATCCCGCCGCCTAGCGTCCCGACCCGCGCCTCAGCGCCGCCGGTGAGGGGCTATCTACGGATAACCGCTGGACCTCGCAACCCCTTTTTTCGGGAAATGTCATCTTTTTTTCAAAAACCCGGTTTTTCCCCGGAAAACATGAGGTTAGCGGAAATGAATTTCACGAACAGCGCCGCTTGCGCAATTTTATTTCCAGCACCTCAAAGCCCGATCGACTCCGCCTTGGGTTATCCACAGGTTTACCCCCAAGCCCTTGGGGCTACCGGCCTTCGATGGCCCGATTCCGGCCGACTCACCGGTCGGCCCGGCCCCGAATCCCGACTCGTCGGGTCGTATGTCGGGCCAATCCTGCGGCACCGGGGCGACTCGCCGCCCATTTTCCGCCTCGCGCGCCGCCACGTCGCAGCCGTCAGGCTGCATGGTTTCCGCGTGCGGGGCGGAGCCGCAGGGCCAGCAGCCCCAGAATCACGCCCAGGTAGGCCAGCGGCTCGATCTGGAAGCCCTTGGTCAGCCAGATGAAATGCACCGCCCCCAGCACCGCCACCACGTAAGTCAGCTTGTGAAGCCGCCGCCACCCCGATCCCAGCCGCCGCACCGCGCGGTTGGTCGAGGTCAGGGCCAGCGGAATCATCAGCACGAAAGCCGCCATGCCGATCGTTACATAGGGACGCTTCACGATATCGGCCCAGATCTGCGCCGGGATCTGCACGTCCAGCACCAGCCATACGAGCAGATGCAGCGTGACATAGAAGAACGCCAGCAGGCCAAAGGCCCGGCGGAACTTCAGCAGGTTCATGCCCAGGTAACGGCGCAGCGGCGTGATGCACAGGCCGATCACCAGCAGTTGCAGGGCGATCTCGCCCAATTCGCGTTCCAACGCCTTGATCGGCTCCACCCCCAGCCCGCCGGTCGCCCCCATGTAGACCAGCACCGGCGCGGGCAGAGCATACGCTACATACACCGCCCAAGTGGGCACACGGCGCGCCACGGCGTTCAGGCGGTCCACGATCATCAGAAGAACTTGGTCAGGTCCATGCCATCGTAAAGGGCCGCCACGTCCTTGCCGTAGCCATTGAACATCTGCGTCTCGATCCGCTTGGAAAACAGACCGCCGCCGATCCGCCGTTCGGTCGCCTGGCTCCAGCGGGGATGGTCCACCTCGGGGTTCACGTTGCTGTAGAACCCGTATTCGCGCGGGTTCGCCTTGTTCCAGCTTGTCGGCGGCTCGCTGTCGGTCAGGGTGATCCGCACCACCGACTTGATCGACTTGAACCCGTATTTCCACGGCACGACCAGCCGCAGGGGCGCGCCGTTCTGGTTGGGGATGTCGCGGCCATAGATGCCGGTCGCCAGGATGGTCAGCGGGTGCATCGCCTCGTCCAGCCGCAGCCCCTCGACATAGGGCCAGTCCAGCACCGGGAACCGGGTGCCGGGCATCTCGTCGGGGCGCAGCACCGTCTCGAACGCCACGTAGCGCGCGCCCGGCTTCACCCCGGCCATGTCCAGCAGGTCGGCCAGCTCGAACCCGTTCCACGGCACCACCATCGACCACGCCTCGACACAGCGGAAGCGGTAGATGCGCTCTTCCACGGTCATCTTCTTCAGGATGTCCTCGAAGGCATAGGCGCCGGGCCGCTCCACCAGCCCGTCGATCGTGACGCTCCACGGCGCGGTCGTCAGCCCTCCGGCATACATGGCCGGATCATCCTTGCCGGTGCCGAACTCGTAGTAATTGTTGTAGCTGGTGATCTCGTCCCAGGTGTTGGGCTCCAGCCCGGAGGCCGCGGCCGGCCCGCCGATCCCGGCCAGCGCCGCGCCGGCGGCCGCCCCCGCCAGCCATTGCCGGCGGGTCAGATACACGTCCTCGGGGGTCACGTCGCGGTCGGTCAGGTCGTTTGTCCAGCGGTGGGCCATGCGGGTCTCCTCGGGTCAGCGTCGCTGTCAGTATATAGCGGCTTTCCCTTGCCCGTCATGCACGCCCCGCCACACACCACGTCACGAAGGCGTGGCCGGGGTGTAACTTGGCCGGATCTTGTTGAACGGGATCGAGGTGCCGTCGGCCTGCACGATCCGCACATGCCGCCGCCGCATCTGGCGCGGTTCGGCCACGCCGACCGAATGCGCGATGGTCTCGACCTCGTTGATGACCGACCTGGCGTAATTGGCGACCTTCACGAACTTGTCCTCGACTACCAGCCCCGCCTGCAGATGCGGGTCATGGGTGGTCACGCCCGTTGGGCAGGTGTTGCGGTTGCATTTCAGCGCCTGGATGCAGCCGAGCGAAAACATGAACCCGCGCGCCGAGGTCACGAAATCCGCGCCCGCGCAAATCGCCCAGGCCACGTCCGAGGGGTTGACCAGCTTGCCGCTGGCAATGATGCGGATCCGCTCTTTCAGGCCGTGCCGGTCGCGCAGGTCCACCATGCGCGGCAGCGCCTCGCGGATCGGCATGCCCACCAGGTCGATCAGCGGCATCGGCGCCGCGCCGGTGCCGCCCTCGCCGCCATCGACGGTAATGAAATCCGGCGCGCATTCGGGGCCGCGCGCGGTGACCCGCTCGAAGAACTCCTCCCAGGCGTCCGACGACCCGATCACCGTCTTGAAGCCGCAAGGTTTACCGGTGACCTCGCGGATATGGCCCACCATGTCCAGCAGGTCGTCGAAATCGTCGATCTCGCGGTGCCGGTTGGGCGAGATGCTGTCCTGCCCCTCGGGGATACCGCGGATCTCGGCGATCTCGGCATTCACCTTCTCGCCGGGCAGGATGCCGCCCTTGCCGGGCTTGGCGCCTTGCGCCAGCTTGAGCTCGAACATTTTGACATGCGGGTTGCCGCCAACCTCCTTCAGCTTGGCATCGTCCAGCTTGCCGGCCGCGTCGCGCACCCCGTATTTCGCCGTCCCGATCTGGTAGACGATGTCACAGCCACCCTTCAGGTGAAAAGGCGACAGCCCGCCCTCGCCCGTGTTGAGCCATATGCCCGCCCGCGCCGCACCCCGGCTCAGCGCCTCGACCGCCGGCCGCGAGATCGCGCCATAGCTCATGCCGGAAATGTTGTAGATCGACTTCGCCCGATAGGGCACCGCCGCCGTCGGTCCGATCTCCATCGGCGCGGTGGTGGCGAACTGGTCGTCCAGCGGCGGAAAACACGCATTGACGAAAATCGGCGTGCCGGGGATCGACAGGTTGCGGGTCGAGCCGAACGCCACCGTGTTCCCCTTGCCGTTGCCCGCGTGATAGACCCAGTCGCGCTGCGCGCGGTTGAACGGCATCTCCTCGCGGTCCATGGCAAAGAAATACTGCCGGAAGAACTCGCCCAGCTTGGTGAACAGCCCCCGGAACCGTCCGATCACCGGATAGTTGCGCCGAATCGCATCGCCGGTCTGGGTGCGGTCGAGGATGTAGAACGCCGCCACCAGCGCCACCACGACCCCGAGAACCAGAACGAACAGCAACGCCAGGATCTGAAGCGCGTTCATCGCATAATCCATCACTCGGGCCTCCCTTGCCCCGCGCGCCCGCGCGCTCGAAACCACTGGTGCGAAGATGCGTCTTTGCCCGCAGCGCTACAACCGAAAACCTGAAGAAGCTGGCGTGGTTCGGGGTCAGTCCCGCAAATCGCCTTTGGCGGAACGGTCCAGGAACCAGGCATATGTATCCCGCAGACCGTCGCGCAACGGAATGCGCGCCCGCCAGCCCATCCGGGACAACCGGCTGACATCCATCAGCTTGCGTGGCGTTCCGTCCGGCTTGGACGGATCGCAGGTGATACGCCCCTCGAACCCCGTCACCTCGGCGATCATGCCGGCCAGGTCCATGATGCTCACATCCTCTCCGCATCCGACATTGATGTGGCTCAGCATGGGGCGGGTGTTCGCGGCATAGGTATCCGGCGCCAAGTCCAGCACGAAAAGCGACGCCTCGGCCATGTCATCGACATGCAGGAACTCGCGACGCGGCCGCCCGGTGCCCCAGATCACCACCTCGTCCAGCCCCTCTTGCGCCGCCTCGTGAAACCGCCGCATGAGCGCCGGCAACACATGGGACTTCTCGGGATGGAAATTGTCGCCCGGCCCGTAAAGGTTCGTCGGCATCACGCTGCGGTAATCCACGCCGTATTGCCGGTTGTAGCTTTCGCACAGCTTGATCCCAGCGATCTTGGCGATGGCGTAAGGCTCGTTCGTGGGCTCCAGCGGACCGGTCAGCAACGCCTCTTCGCTCATGGGCTGCGCGGCTTCGCGCGGATAGATGCAGGATGATCCCAACTGCAGCAGGCGCGTCACCCCGGCGGCAAACGCCTGGTGGATGACGTTCGCCTCGATCATCAGGTTGTCATATATGAACTCGGCCGGAAAGGTATCATTGGCGAGGATACCGCCCACCTTCGCAGCCGCAAGGATCACCACGTCCGGCCGCTCGGTTTGCATGAAATCGCGCACCGCGGCCTGGCTGGCCAGGTCCAGCTCGGAATGGCTGCGCGTCACGATCTCGATGGGCTCGCCAGCCTCGCGCCGTGCCTCCAGCCGGCGCAGGATCGCGCCGCCCACCATGCCCCGATGCCCTGCGACGTAGTATTTCAAGCCCCGTGCTCCCGCCCTCAGTTTTCCAGGCTCACCGGCAGATTGTAACCGTTGGCCTTCAGGAAGGCATGCCGCCGCGCCGTGGCCAGGTCCTCCTCGATCATCTCGGCACACATCTCGCGCGCCGTGATCTCGGGCTCCCAGCCCAGCTTCTCCTTGGCGCGGCTCGGATCGCCCAACAGGGTCTCGACCTCGGCGGGCCGGAAATACTTGGGGTCGATCCGCATGATGACATCGCCCGGCTTCACCGCCGGGGCGCGATCCCCCTCGACGGCGGCAACCGTCGCCATCTCGCTCGTGCCCTCCCCCGAAAACTCAAGCGTTATCCCCAGGTCCTCGGCCGACCAACGGATGAAATCGCGCACCGAATACTGCTTGCCGGTGGCGATCACGAAATCCTCCGGCGCGTCCTGTTGCAGCATCATCCACTGCATCCGCACGTAATCCTTGGCATGGCCCCAGTCGCGCAGCGCGTCGATATTGCCCATGTATAGGCACTGCTCCAGGCCTTGCGCGATATTGGACAGCCCGCGGGTGATCTTGCGTGTCACGAAGGTCTCGCCCCGCCGCGGGCTCTCGTGGTTGAACAGGATTCCGTTGCAGGCATAAAGCCCATAGGCCTCGCGGTAATTCACGGTGATCCAGTAGGCATAAAGCTTGGCCACCGCATAGGGGCTGCGCGGATGAAACGGGGTCGTTTCGCTTTGCGGCGTTTCGGCCACCTTGCCATAAAGCTCCGAGGTCGAGGCCTGGTAGAACCGCGTCTTTTTCTCCAGCCCCAGGAACCGGATCGCCTCCAGCATCCGCAGCGTGCCGATCGCATCCACGTCCGCCGTGTATTCCGGGGCCTCGAAACTGACCGCGACGTGGGATTGCGCCCCCAGGTTATAGACCTCGTCAGGCTCAACCGCGCGCAGGATCCGCGTCAGGTTGGAGGTGTCGGTCAGGTCGCCGTAATGCAGCATCATCTGCGGGTTGGTCTCGTGCGGATCCTGGTAGATCGCGTCGATCCGCTGCGTGTTGAACAGCGAGGCGCGCCGCTTGATCCCGTGCACCTCGTATCCCTTTTCCAACAGAAGCTCGGCCAGATACGATCCGTCCTGCCCCGTTATCCCGGTAATCAATGCCCGCTTGGTCATGAGACCGGCTTCTCCTTTCGCCTGACTCGTTACTGCCTGCATGCGCGGCGTCTTTCGTGCCACGCACCACCCCCGGCTGGCGCCGGGCCGTCTTGCCCCGTGTCATCGTCTCCCGGCCTTCGGGCTGCCGGGAAACGCTCTTGTTTTCATTGCCCTTGCGACAAAGCGCCCGCATCTCAAGGAGCGGCGAAAGGTGAACCCGCAGAAGTTATGCAGCGTCTCCCCGCACGATGCAAGCACGCCCCCCCGTGCAAACCTTGATCTGCGTCAACGGCCGTTGCAGGCTGCTGCCCTAGAATGGCACTCAAGGCGCCGCGCCGCGACGCCCTCGAAACAGGAGGAAACGACCATGATCCGCCGGATACTCGCCACCGCAGCACTGCTTGCCACCACCCAGGCCGCCGCCGCACAGGACATCGTGACCTACACCACCGACCAGGACTACGAGGATGTGACGTTCGGCCTTGAAACCGCCATCGTCAACGAGGGTCTGGTCATCGACAGCGTCAGCCATGTGGGCGACATGCTGGCCCGCACCCGTGCGGATGTCGGCTCGGACACCGAGCTTTATGTCGAGGCCGACGCCTACAGCTTCTGTTCGGCCACCGTCTCGCGCGAGGTGATGGAAGAAGACCTGATGAACATCGCCTATTGCCCCTATGACATCTTCGTCGCCGAAATGGTCGAGAATCCCGGCGAGGTCATCATCGGCTTCCGGGGCTTCCCCGAAGGCGAGATGCAGAAGGTGCAGGAGCTGCTCGACCGGATCGTGCGCAACGCGATCGGCATGGAATAGGTCACGGACCGCTCGCGCCGCATCACAAGAGTTTGACTGGAAACGATCGGGCCGCGTGGCTTAGGCGCGCGGCCCCGTTCGTCAAGCCGGCAAAGACCGCGATCGGCGGAAACCCCCGCTGAACCATACGCCCCCGTCCTCCGTAGATGGTGGGAATGCCGACCACGGCATTTCATCTGCACCCAGGCACAGGAGGACATACCATGCTTCGCAGAACCTACCTCGCACTTACCGCATCCGCGGCCCTCGTGATGGCCGGCCCGGCGCTGGCCGGCGACGGCATGAAAAAGGACATCGTCGATACCGCCGTCGCGGCCGGCAGCTTCGAGACGCTCGTCGCGGCCGTGCAGGCCGCGGGCCTTGTCGAAACGCTCAAGGGCGAAGGCCCCTTCACCGTCTTCGCCCCCACCGACGAGGCCTTCGCCGCCCTGCCCGACGGCACCGTCGAAGACCTGCTCAAGCCCGAGAACAAGGACCAGCTCACCGCGATCCTCACCTACCACGTGGTGCCGGGCAAGGTGATGTCGGGCGATCTGAGCAACAACATGATGGCCGCCACCGTTCAGGGCGGCGAAGTCACCATCATGACCGATGGCGGTGTCACGGTGGACGGCGCCAACGTGGTGCAGGCCGACATCGAAACCTCGAACGGCGTGATCCACGTGATCGACGGCGTCATCATGCCCAAGTAAGCACCCAAGACAAGACTACCGGGGCGGCGGCGCCCGCTCCGGTATCTTCCGGCGTCAGTCAAACAGCTCGAGGATATCGTTCATCTCTTCGGCAACGCGCCTGGGCGATGACATCTCGCGCAAATACGCCAGCCGCTCCTCGGCCTCGGCCCACGCGGACGTCCCGAACATGGCTTCGGCCCGGTCCAGGGCGTTCACGATGGCGGAGTCCTCCGCGCTCTCCAGAAGAAAAGGGTAATCCGCGCCAAGATAGTGCAGCGCGTCGTCCGTATCGCGCGCGGTCATCACATGCGCGCCCATGGCGGCAGCGGTGAACCCCTTGGTAAAGGGCTTGGCCATCCGTTTACGATCGACGTCGGGTGCGAGGGCGCGGACACAGTAGTGGATGTTGAAATCGCGCAGCGCGTCGAAAACCTCGGCGATGTCCGCATCCCGCGTGTATTGCAGCACCTCCACCTTGCGCCGAGCCGCCGCCGGCAAATAGAGATTTGCCGGGTTGCCCAGGTATCCCACCCGCACCGCCTGCCCCTGCCTGCAGCGCACCCCTGCGAGACGAGGATCGGCATGGTGGGTCAGGTGCATCACCTTCGCCTGCGCACCGGCGCTCCCGGCCCGCGCCAGCACATCGCCCAGCAAGCGGCAGCCCGCATGGGACGCACCGATATGCACATCCGCGCGGCTGGAAAACGCCGCTTCGACATCCGCATCGACATAGTCGATACAAACGCCGCGCGCATGGTGGCGCAAAAGCTCCATGCCTTCTTCCCCGAATTGCGCCGCGGTTCCCTTCAGAAGGACCACGACGCAATCCCGCAGCGCCCTGCACGATTTCACCAAGGCAACGGGATTGCGGATCGGTCTTTGCGCGACGACATCGAACCTGTATTCGTCGCCCAGGTATTGTCGGCAGATCGCGGCCAACTGGTCGCACCGCATGATCTTCGAGCCGGACCCGCCAAGGCCCTTGCGATGCAGAAAAACAACCCGTTTCACCATCATCCCGATCCGTGTGGCACCCTTCCTCGCCGAACAGCCCCGCTTTTGCACAGCGCGGGCGGAATTGCCACAAGAACATGCGGTCAATGACGCGTGGCTTTTGCCTCTGGCCTTGACCCGGGCTCTGCGTCATAGACTGTGCCCAGCCGGCAGGCCCATGCCTGCCCCGCGTGATTGTGATGGATTGAAGAAAGGGCCGGGATGCTCTGGATTCATATCGGGATGCCCAAGACCGGCACGACGGCCCTGCAGGGGTTCTTGCACGCCAACGCGCCCCTTCTGGCCAAGCACGGCATCCACTACATGACCACCGGCCGCGACCGCGGAACGGGCACGGCGCGGCTGATTTCCCACAATTCCATCGCGATGGACATGATCCGGGGCTGGCGCGACGCACCCGCCGGACAATCCGAGGCCTTCCGCGCTGAACTCGCCGCCCACGACGCCGATCATTGCCTCTTGTCCAGCGAGATGTTCTTCGGCCGCGACCTCGCCCCGCTCAACGATCACGTCCTGCCGGGCCTCGATGCCCCGCTGCGCGTGCTCGTCTACCTGCGCCGTTTCGATGACTTCATCGAGGCCGACTACAAACAGCGCGCCAAGAACGGCAAGAAAACCGGCCGCGTCGCCGATTTCGTCGCGCAGCGCCTCGACCGGATCGAGAGCGACCCGCATTACATGAATTTCGCCGCCGAATTCGAACGCATTCGCGCAGCCTTGCCCGGGGCCGAGATCGTGCCGCGGCTCTACCTGCGCGACGAGCTGGCGGGCCGCAATGTCATCACCGACTGCCTGTCGGTCCTCGGTGTGCCGCCCGATGAAATCACTCTGCCCGACACCGCCGCCAACCGCACGCTGTCGCGGCTGGCCAGCGAGGCGCTCGGGATGTTCGGCGCCAAGGCGGGGTTCGACGCCAAGCGCCGCCGTCGGCTCGGCCGCGCATTGCAGTCCGCGAACGACCCCCGGCTCTTCGCCTCGGGCGACGTGCTGACAGATGCCGAGCGCGCCCGGATCAACGACATTTGCGAGGCGCGCAACACCGAAATGCGCAAAGCGTTCTTTCCCGAAAGGGAACGCCTGTTTCCGGTGGCCACCCCGAAGCCGGACGCCCCGCAGCGCGGTCATCCCGACGAACTGGCCGAGTTTCAATACGCAACGGCGGCGATCCTGCGCCTGATCGCGGCCGGCCGCTGACCGGCCGACAGGCCGCATTCAGGCGATTTTTTTCAGAACCCTGTCGCGGCGGTTGCGGTATCGCTGCTGGTTCGGCGCGATTTCCGCCGCGCGCTCCAACGCGGCGACAGCGGCCTCGGCATCGCCCGCGTCCCGGCACAGATCGGCCAGGTGGGCATGTAATTCGGCGGTGCTGTCATCCATCGCACAGGCGGCCTCGTGACAGGCCCGGGCCGCCGTGGCATCGCCGGCCGCCTCGTGGATCAGCCCCGTCAGGAAATGCCAGAAGGCATGATCGGGCGCACAGGCGCGGGCGTGCTCCACCTCGGCCAGCGCCCCGGCGTGATCGCCCAGCACCATCAGGAACTCGGCCTGCCGCTTTCGTGCCATGGGGTCGTCGGGCGCGGCCTCGATCGCGCCCGCGTTCATCTCCAGCGCCCGTTCCGGCCGCCCCATCCGCGCCTCCAGAAGCGCCCCGAAGCTGAACGGCCCCGCGCCGGGCACGCCGCCGTGATGCTCGGCCAGCCGCGCCTGCATCTTCTGCAGTTCGTGCGGCGCGTTCAGCAGGCGGTCGGTCTTGCCGTCCATGGCAAACCACGGCCACTCGATCGCGATCGTGGACAGGTCCGACGCCCGGCGCCGCAGGATCTTGTTCTGCTGCACGACGATATTCGTCTGCTGGTATCGCACCGGCAGCACCAGCAACGTGTCGCGGTCGAACGGCAGCGTCGCACCGGGCCGCAAGCGCCGCCGCTTGATCATGAAGGTGCCGATCACAGTGATGTCGGGCAGCATCGGCTTTTGCCAGAACGCCCTCAGGAACGACCGCCGCGCGCGCTTGCGCCGCCCCAACGCCCCGAGGATATGGGCCCGCACCGCCAACCCCGAAATATAGTTCTCCTGCCATTGGTGCGGGTCGGCCAGCGCCCGCTCGATATGGGTCAGCGCCTCGTCCCACTTGCTCAGGTAGATGCCGTTGATCGCGTGCGCCAGCGGCAGGAAGGCATTGTCCGCGCCCGCATCAAGGATCGCCTGCCCGATCTCCCAGGCCTCCTGCTCGCGCCCGGTTTCCTGCAGGCGGCGGGCCAGCTTGACAAAGACATGCGCCGCCTCGCTCGGGGTGATGAATTCACCCGGCCCTTTGCGGAACCGCTCAAGCACCCGGTCATAGGCGCGGTCGCGCTCCTCGACCGTCATCACCTCGTGAAAGCACTTGCGCTCCTGTCCGCTCAGCCGCGCCGCCGCGCGGCTGAAGGCACTGATCGGCGGGGCCACGATTTCCGACGCGCGCGACATCGCGAATAGCTCCAGGAAGTCGCGTTGCACCGGCTTGCAGTCCGACAGGTCCACCAGATCGTCGATGCTGCCCACCTGCGGATGCGCGGTGGTGAAGCGCGCGATACTCTCGGGCTGGTCGGAAAACACCAATGCCCCTGCGTCCGCGTTCTTTTCCAGGTAGGCCGAGTAAAGCTCGTCGGGCTCGATCTTGGCGGGCCATTCCTTGTGCTTCCACGGATCCTCGTTCAGGATGTCTCCGCGCCGGATGTGATAGGCGATCGTGCGCCCGCCGCCCCGCGCCTCCATCGCCGCCTCGATCCGGGCGATATGGCCCGCCACGACCGGGTTGAACCCGATCCGCGAGATGAAGCCGCGAAACCGCCCGCGCAGATCGCCGCCATCCTCCCAGGGGAATTCGACGATCTCGAACCCCTCGTCCAGCACCACGTGACCGCCATTTGCCAGGTGCGCCTCCAACGCCTCGGGGCCGGTGTCGTTGGCAAAGGCCCAAAGCGGTTTCGTGATGGGGTCAAGCGCCTCGAACTCGGCGTTGTCGATGAAGTGCCGGTCGATGAATTCGGTGCTGAACAGGTCCGCCGGGGTGTCCAGCTTGGGCGCCATCGCGCCGCGCGGAAACCAGTTGATGCGGAAATCGGCGCCGTAATCCTCCGCCAGACGGATCGCGTTCAGCATCATCAGAAGCCGCGCCCCAAGCTGGTCTTTCCTCACCCCGATGAAAAGCCCGCGCCCGGACGCTTCGCTTGCCGACATAAAACCACCTTTTCCAGACAAGGGAAAATTTATACACTGACGCCTAATAGTGACAAGCGATCCCCGGTCCGGGCAAGCGCGAAGAGGTGATCGAGTACATGACGGCCAGTCCCAAACTGTTGCTGGGGTCTTTCCTCCGCGAAGAAGGCTCGGACTTTCTGGAATGGCTCGCCTATCACCGGGCGATCGGCGCAAGCGATATCCATATCTTCGTTGACCGCAAGTCCGCCCGCAACAGCCCGCTGCTCGATGCGCTTGCCGCCGCCGGGGCGATCACGCTGCATCCCGTGGCCACCGATCCCGACATCGCGGAGGAGGACCGCAATTCCGCCCTGCGCCTGGCCGCGTTCGAGGCCAGGGAGACCGGCGGCTACGGGCTCTATCTGGCGCGGGACGAGTATTTCAGGATCAACAGCACGGCGAAAACCGTGCAAGCGCTGATGCGCTCCAGCGGCGGGGCCGATGTGCTCAGCGCGCCGGTGCATGTCTTCGGGTCGGGCGGCGCGGTCGCGCATGTGCCCGGCCCGGTGCTGCAGACCGCCACCAAGCGCGCGCCCCTGCCCGATGCGTCCGCGGGCACCGGCCCGGATTGCGAATTGCGCAGCGTCGTGCGCCTCGGCCGCTTTGCAGCCCGCACCCCCGAGGGTCCGACCGGCCCTGCAAGCGGCGGCGCGGTCAAGTGGGTAAATGGCGACGGGGCGCCGATGCCCGAACCACACAGCCGCGTGGCCTGGATGAACACGCCCGGCGCCGTGGGCACCGCGCGCGCCGCGATCCTGAAGCTGCCCGCGCCGTCGGTCGAAACCTTCCTTCTGCGCCTTTCCAGCCTGCCCGAGAAACAGCGCCCCGATGCCGAGGCGTTGGCGGCCCGGCTCGACACGCTGGCCGCCATGACCGATCCCGACACCGGCCTTGCGGGGTGGTCCGAGGCTATCGCCGACGAGATCCGCACGCTTCTGGACCTTCCCGGTGTCGCCGATGCGCAGGCCCGGTTGCGCCAGCTCGAAAGCGAACGGATCGAGGCGCTGCGCAGGGAGCCTTCCGATATCGGCCGGCTGCTGGCCGCGGCGTCCGGCAACGCCCCGCCGCCAGAGCCCGCGGCACCGGAACCGCCCGCACCGACCGCCGCGATCCCCACGCCCGAACCCGAGGCCCGGGCAGATGACGCGCCCGACGCTCCGCAGGGCACGGCCGCGACCGCCCTGCCGGCCTGGTTCGCCGAAATCCATACCGGCGGCGACAACGAGGGCTTCTACACACGGCTCAGGAACCACGCGGTCATGTGCATCCGCCGCGACGATGCGCGCCTGGTGGTCACTTTCGACAATCTCTCGAACGTCAACGACCTGTCGCCCGACCGCGAACCCTGGGCCTACAGGTTCGTGCGCGCCAACGGCTGCTCGCACCTCTCGGTCATGGCCCGCCGCAAGGACTGGTATCGCGACCCGCAACTGATCGCCCATCTTGAAAAGCTCGCCTCCGACGGGTTTTTCCGCCAGTTCGGCAAGGTCTTCCTGACCGGCACCTCGATGGGCGGTTTCGCCGCGCTCGCCTTCGCCTCGCTTGCGCCGGGGGCCACCGTCATCAGCTTCAATCCCCAGACCACGCTCGACGAGAACCTCGTCCCCTGGGAAACGCGCTTCCGCATCGGACGGCGGCGCGACTGGTCGCTGCCCTACAGCGACTGCGCGTTCGAAATCGACGACATCGAAAAGGCGTTCGTGTTCTACGATCCGTTCTTCGAACCCGACCGCCGCCATGTCGAACGGCTGGAGGGCGACAACCTGATCCGGCTCAAGACGTGGTGCTCGGGTCATTTCTCACCCGTATTCCTGCGCCGCGCGGAGCTTCTCAAGCCGGTGATGCAACACGCGCTCGACGATACGCTGACGCCACAGGTGTTCTACAAGATGTTTCGCGAACGCCGCCTGTTGCCGTGGTACCGCAAGGCCCTGCAATCCAACCTCGAGGAACGCGGGCACAGCGCACTGGCCAAACGGGTGGCCCCCGCCTTCCGCAAGCTGAAACGACAGGCCGCCGAATGACCGCCGCACCCGATTTCCCCGTCACACCCGCCTGCGGCGGACCGCGCGTCATCATGACGACGATGAAGAACGAGGGGCCCTTCCTGCTGGAATGGATCGCACACAACCTGACGATCGGGTTCTCGGGCTTCGTGATCTTCACCAATGATTGCGACGACGGCACCGACCTGATGGCCCGGCGGCTGGACGAGCTCGGCTTCTGCAGCCACCGCCCCAACCCGGTCTCCGACGGCTCCCCGCCCCAGCACAAGGCCCTGCGCCGTTCGATCTTCCACCCCTGGGTCCAGCAGGCCGACTGGCTGATGTGTCTCGACGTGGACGAGTTCATCAACCTGCGCGAGGGGCTGGAAACGCTCGATGACCTCTTTGCCCAAATCGGTGACTGCGACGCGATCTCCTTCACCTGGAAGCTCTTCGGGTGCGGCGGGGTCGAAAGCTACGAGGATGCCCCCGTCACCCGGCAGTTCCTGCTGGCCGATGTTGAGGACGACCCCGCCAACGGCCGCGCGACCGGATTCAAGACACTGTTTCGCAACAACGGCACCTTCAACCGCTTCAACCCCCACCGCCCCAAGGTGGTTCCCGAGGACAAGGCCGGCGCGGTGCGCTGGTCCGATTGCGGCGGCAACCTGCACCCGATGGACAAGGTCGGCTGGCGCGCCTGGCCGGGCTTCAGCCACCGTTTCGCGCGGCTGCACCACTACTCGGTGCGTTCGCTCGAAAGTTTCCTGGTCAAACGCGACCGGGGTCGTACCAACCATGTCGCGCGCGAGCAATCCGAGCATTACTGGTCGGACATGAACGTCAACCGCACCCGCGACGACACGATCCTGCCCCATGCCGACCGTGCGCGCGCGATGCACGAGGCACTGCTGGCCGATCCGGTTCTGTCCGACCTGCACGCCCGCGCCTGTGATTGGCACCGGGCCAAGATCGCAGACCTCAAGGCGCGTCCCGACTGGACCGATTTCCGCCGCTGGCTGCGCGAGAACAAGATCGAACCCCGCGCCCGCGTCACGCAGAAGGATTACTGAAAGATGCCGATCCCCGGATGTCCCGCGCCTCCACGAAAGGACGCGCCATGAACACCGATCCAGGTCTCGCCCCGAAACCCCGCCACCTCAGGCAGATCATCCAGAAGGGCGGACCGATGGGCGCGGTCGCGCGCCTGTCGCAATATTCCGACCGGTCCGGCGCGGTGCTCGACGTGGGCGTCAATCGCGGCACCATGGCGCTTTATCTCTGCCGGCTGTTCAGCGACATGCCGGTCCACCTGATCGAACCGATCCCGGCGCAATGCGACTACGTCAAAGAGCGTTTCGCACGCTTTCCCACGGCGCAGGTGCACCAGGTGGCGCTGTCGGACAAGACCGGCAAGGCCGACTTCCAGCTTGCCGATCATACCGGATCGTCCTCGCTTTTCACCAATACCGGCGAAGAGGCCGCCCGGCATTCCAGCCACAACACGCAAGAGACCATCACGGTCGAAACCGTGCGGCTCGACACATGGTGCAGCCGCAACAAGGTCGATCGCATCTCCTGCATGAAGATCGACGCGCAGGGCAGCGAATTCAGCATCCTTAAGGGGGCGCCAAGGATGCTCGGGAAACAGGCCATCGACATCATCATGCTCGAATGGTTTGCGATCCCGCATTACGACGGCGTGCCGCTGCTGGACGAGATCTGGGGCCTTCTGCGCGGCCACGGCTATACGCTCTACGACATCTTTCCCTCGCGCCGCCTGCGCAACGGGCAATTGCGCTTCGGCGATGCCGTCTTCATATCGGACAAGTTCCGAACGTCCAACTTGCCCGCCCCCACGGACGAGTGATCCCGCACCCACCTCACGTCTCTGAAACCCGAGCGAGCCCCGCATGAGCCAAGACAGCCGCTTTGTCATCGTCACCCCGATGAAGAACGAAGGCCCCTTCATCCTCGAATGGGTGGCCCACAACCTCGCCCTCGGCGTGGACGAAATCGCGATCTATTCCAATGACTGCACCGACGGCTCCGACGCGCTGCTCGACCGGCTCGACGCGATGGGCAAGGTTCGGCATTTCGACAACAGTTCGCCCAAACCCGGCCCGCAGCGCCGCGCCTATCGCCGCTTCATGAAATCGGACCTGGCCGGCGACGATGACTGGATCATCCCGATCGACGCCGACGAGTTCATCAACGTCAAGACCGGCGACAACACGCTGCGCGCGCTGACCGACGCGGTGCCGCAGGCGCGCACGCTGTCGATGACGTGGCGGCTTTTCGGCAATGCCGGTGTGCAGGGCTACAAGGACGATTTCCTCACCGATCAGTTCCGCATGGCCGCCCCCGAGATGCAGCGCCGCCCGCCGCAGGCCTGGGGCCTCAAGACGATGTTCCACCGCAGGCTTTGGGGCCATATCGGCGTGCACCGCCCCAAGCGCCCCACGGTCGAAAGCTTTGCCGACACGCACTGGGTCAACGGCTCCGGTCAGCCAATGCCCGAACGATACTGGGAAGGAAGCTGGCGGTCAGGCCCGGACTCGGTGGGCTACGACCTGGTGCAGCTCAACCACTACGCGCTGAAATCCTGCGAATCCTACCTCGTGAAAAAGGCCCGCGGCCGGGCCCATCACGGCGGCGACTCGCTGGGGCTCGAATACTGGCAGAAGATGAACCACAACCGGGTCGAGGACCGCACGATCGACGCGATCCGCCCCCGCAAGGCCGCCATCTACGAGGAGCTTCTCTCGGACCCAGAACTGCGCCGGCTCCACGAGGCATGTTGTGACACTCATCGCAACATGATCGCCACGCTGCGCAGCGCGCCCGAATTCGGCAAGCTTATGGACAGCCTTCTTGCCACCGGGACAGAAGCGACCGGCTAGAAAGGGTTGGAGAACGCGCCCACGATCTGTGTCAGGTGTTCACGCGGCAACGCCTTCTTGCCCAGTTCGAATTTTGCCATACGCCCCCGTATCTCGACCGGTTGGGCAAATTGCTCGACGCGGTGATAGCTTGCCCGGTCGGTATAATCGTCGAACAGGACCGTTGTCTTCTTCGTGCACCGCAGCATCACGGCATAGAAACACGCCTCGCGGAAACGGCCGTCGATCAGCACGAGGTTCGGCGCCCGGAATCCCGGCTCGTCCCAGATGTCCAGCGCATAACGATGGTAGCGCCGGAACCCTGTTGCATCGACGGGGCGCCCCCATTTCCCGGTCTTGCCGATATTGGCGTG
>JAASSQ010000035.1 GCA_021767845.1 Roseovarius sp.
AATCCAGCACGCCGAACATCGCCTCCTGCCCCTCGCCCACGGCCAGGCCGCCCACCGCGTAGCCGTCGAACCCGATCCCGGTCAGCGCCTTGGCCGATTCCTCGCGCAGATCGCGGGTCACGCCGCCCTGCATGATCCCGAACAGGGCATGGCCCGGCCGGTCCCCGAAGGCCTCTTTCGACCGCGCCGCCCACCGCATCGACAGGCGCATGGCGCGGGCCACCTCGTCGTCCGATGCCGGCAAGGCCGGGCATTCATCGAAACACATCACGATATCCGACCCCAGAAGCCGCTGGATCTCCATCGACCGTTCCGGCGTCAGCGCGTGTTTCGAGCCGTCGATATGGCTCTTGAAGGTCACGCCCTCCTCGGTCAGCTTGCGCAGCCCCGCAAGGCTCATAACCTGGAAGCCGCCCGAATCCGTCAGGATCGGGCGCTCCCAGTTCATGAACCTGTGCAGCCCGCCCAGCCGGTCGATCCGCTCCGCCGTGGGGCGCAGCATCAGGTGATAGGTATTGCCCAGCAGGATGTCGGCGCCCGTGGCGCGCACGTTTTCCGGCAACATCGCCTTGACGGTGGCCGCCGTGCCCACCGGCATGAAGGCCGGCGTGCGGATCTCGCCGCGCGGGGTCTCGATCACGCCCTGACGGGCCGATCCGTCCGTCGCCTGCAAACGAAAGCTGAATTTCACCGAAGAACCCCGCAATTGCCGTCTTTCGACCCCACTTAAAGAGGATTACGGTGACTTGCAAAACCCTGTCCGCCGCCCCGCGCGGCCCCCCGGAGACCGAATGCCATGACCGAAGAGCAACTCGTCGCCCTGCTCGGCGCGAACCTGGTCTGGATCCTGCTTGCGATCCTGATCTTCGCGGTGATCTTCAAGGGCGTCCAGATCGTGCCGCAATCCGAACAATACGTGGTCGAACGCTTCGGCCGGCTGCGCGCGGTGCTGGCGCCGGGGATCAATTTCATCGTCCCCTTCCTCGACGTGGTGCGCCACAAGGTGTCGATCCTCGAACGCCAGCTTCCCACCGCCAGCCAGGACGCGATCACCCGCGACAACGTGCTGGTGCAGGTGGAAACCTCGGTCTTCTTCCGTATCATCCGCCCCGAGAAAACGGTCTACCGCATCCGCGACATCAACGCCGCCGTGGCCACCACCGTCGCCGGGATCGTCCGCGCCGAGATCGGCAAGATGGACCTTGACGACGTTCAGGCCAACCGCTCGGCGCTGATCGAGACAATCAAGGGCGCCGTCGAGGACGCCGTGGACAACTGGGGAATCGAGGTGACGCGCGCCGAGATCCTCGATGTCAATCTCGACGCCGCCACCCGCGAGGCGATGCTCCAGCAGCTCAACGCCGAACGCGCCCGCCGCGCCCAGGTCACCGAGGCCGAGGGCAAGAAACGCGCCGTCGAACTGCAGGCCGATGCCGAGCTTTACGCCGCCGAGCAGACCGCCAAGGCCCGCCGGATCGAAGCCGACGCCGAGGCCTACGCCACCGGGGTCGTGGCCCGCGCCATCGCCGACAACGGGCTGGAGGCCGCGCAATACCAGGTCGCGCTGAAACAGGTCGAGGCGCTGAACGCGCTCGGCAACGGCCCCTCGTCGCAGACCGTGCTTGTGCCCGCCCAGGCGCTCGAAGCCTTCGGCAACGCCTTCAACATGCTCAAGGGGCGCGGCGCATGACCTGGCTCCTGCAGATCTGGTGGGTGTGGCTGGGCGCTGCCCTGGCGCTCGCGATCCTCGAAACCCTGATCCCCGGCTACATCTTTCTCGGGCTGGCGCTCGGCGCGGGCGTGATGGCCCTTCTGGTCGCCCTGCCCCTGCCGCTGGGGCCCGCCGGGATGGTGGCGCTCTTCGCGCTGCTCTCGCTGGTGGCCTGGCTTGGGATGCGCCGCGCCTTCCGCGCCCGCAACGATCAAAGCCGGATCATCCACGAGGACATCAACGACTGACCCGCCGGAAAACTTGGCATCGGGCACCCGATCGGTCTATGCTGGCCAGCCACGGACCACGAACCCACAGGACGCCCATGACCGACACGCCAGACCCCGCCCAGCAGTTGCAATTCGGCTGGGAAGAATGGGTGTCGCTGCCCGATCTGGGCGTGCCCGCGCTGCGCGCCAAGGTCGATACCGGGGCGCGCACCTCGGCGCTGCACGCCTTCGACATCGAAACCTTCGGCCCGGCCTCCAAGCCCAAGGTGCGCTTTACCGTGCACCCGATCCCCGGCCGCGACGATTTCGTGATCCCCTGCTCGGCCCCGATCCTCGACCGCCGCGAGGTCACCTCGTCGAACGGCGAAAAGGAACTGCGCTACGTGATCGAAAGCGCGCTCAGCGTCAACGGCGACTCTTGGCCGATCGAGATCACCCTGACCAACCGCGCCACGATGGCATCGCGGATGCTGCTGGGGCGGCAGGCGCTCAAGGATCACATCACGATCGTGGCGACCGACCGCTTCATGCAGCCCGAACTCAGCTACGATGTCTATCACACCGCCAAGATGCGCACCGCCGCTCCGCAGCGCGCACTGCGCATCTGCGTCCTGTCGCGCGAGGATAACTACTCCACCCGCCGCCTTGTCGAAGAGGGCGAGAACCGCGGCCACTCGGTCGAGGTCATCAACACCACGCGCTGCTACATGGCGATCAACGCGATGGCCCCCGAGGTGCATTACGACGGCAAGCGCCTGCCGCGCTTCGATGCGGTCATTCCCCGGATCGGCGCGTCGATCACCCCCTACGGCACCGCCATCATCCGCCAGTTCGAAACCATCGGCACCTATTGCGTGAACCCCTCGGCCGGGATCACCGCCAGCCGCGACAAGCTCTATGCCCATCAGCTTCTGGCGCGCGCCAAGATCGGGATGCCCAACACCGCCTTTGCCGCCTCGCCCAAGGACACCGGCAACCTCATCGGGCTGGTGGGCACCGCGCCGCTGATCGTCAAGCTGCTGGAATCGACCCAAGGCAAGGGCGTGGTGCTGGCCGAAACCAGGAAGGCCGCCGAATCGGTGATCGACGCCTTCCGCGGCCTCAAGGCCAATTTCCTGGTGCAGGATTTCGTGAAAGAGGCCGCGGGCGAGGACATCCGCTGCCTCGTCATCGGCGGCAAGGTCGTGGCCTCGATGAAGCGCACCGGCGCAGAGGGGGATTTCCGCTCCAACCTGCATCGCGGCGGCTCGGCCAAATCCGTGCGCATCACCCGCGCCGAGCGCGAAACCGCGATCCGCGCCGCCAAGGTGTTCGACCTCAACATGGCCGGGGTCGATCTGCTGCGCTCCGAGGGCGGCCCCAAGGTGCTCGAGGTGAACTCCTCCCCCGGCTTCGAGGGAATCGAGACCTCGACCGGCAAGAACATCGTCGGCCGCCTCTACGACCAGATCGAATCCCGCGTCCGCCCCGCCCCGATCCGGCGCCGCAAGACGGCCTCGAAAAAGGACGAGAAATGAGCCCGCCCCGGCGCTGTGACCGGGGTTTGTACGAAACTCTCCGGCGGCACGTCGGGTTTGGTACGAAACCGGGGGGTAAATGTGCCGTTTCGTACGAACCTGCCCCCTCTGGACGGACCGGGCCATAAAACTTATATGTTTCGTCAGGAAACCGCAGGAGTCAGCCCATGACCCACAGCCCAGAACCGCTCGAAGGCGCCCCGCTGATCGCCCCGTCCAGTACGGAGCACCCGCTCTACGACCAGATCGTCGAGGCGTGCCGGTCTGTCTATGACCCTGAAATTCCAGTGAATATTTACGATCTGGGGCTGATCTACACGATCGAGATCGGCGAGGACAACGCCGTCCGTGTCATCATGACCCTGACCGCGCCGGGCTGTCCCGTCGCAGGCGAGATGCCCGGCTGGGTGGCCGAGGCGATCGAGCCCGTCGCGGGCGTCAAGCAGGTCGATGTCGAACTGGTCTGGGATCCGCCCTGGGGTATGGACATGATGAGCGACGAAGCCCGCCTCGAACTCGGGTTCATGTAAATAAATCAATCCATTGGAAGGCAAAGCTCATGTTTGGCATTCCCGGAAAACAAGCGGTGTCGATGACCCCCGCCGCTGCGGCCCAGATCCGCAAGCTAATGGATCAGGACGGCCATCAGGGCCTGCGCGTGGGCGTCAAGAAGGGCGGTTGCGCCGGCATGGAATACACGATGGAGTATGTGGCCGAGGTGGACCCCCACGATGAGGTAGTCGAACAGGACGGCGCCCGCGTGATGATCGCGCCGATGGCGCAGATGTTCCTGTTCGGGACCGAGATTGATTATCAAACCTCGCTTCTGGAATCGGGCTTCGTGTTCAACAATCCCAACGTCACCGAGGCCTGTGGCTGCGGCGAATCCATCAAGTTCGAAGGCATGTAAGCGCCACGCCGCAAGCATCTGTAATCCCGTAGAAATTTTGAGTTGAAGGATTTTGTCATGCGCAAGCTCGTGGCCGGCAACTGGAAAATGAACGGCACGCGCGCCGCACTTGACGATCTGCGCGCCATCGCCGCCGCGCACCCGTCGCCGCAGGTCGATCTGCTGATCTGCCCTCCGGCCACCCTGCTTGCGGCCGCGTCATCAGCCACCGAGGGCACACCACTATATATAGGGGGGCAGGACTGTCACGCCGCCCCCTCAGGTGCGCATACCGGCGACATCTCCGCCCCCATGCTGGCCGATTGCGGCGCAACCGCCGTCATCCTCGGCCATTCCGAGCGCCGCGAAAATCACCATGAAACCAATGGCTTGGTCCGCGACAAGGCCCTGGCCGCGTTCGATGCGGGCCTGACCGCCATCATATGCATCGGCGAAACCCTCGCGCAGCGCGAGGCCGGCGACACGCTCGACGTGATCCGCGACCAACTGGACGGGTCGCTGCCCGACACCGCGACCGCGGCCAACAGCGTGATCGCCTATGAACCGGTCTGGGCCATTGGCACCGGCAAGGTTGCCAGCCTTGATCAGATCGGCGAAGTTCATGATTTCATTCGCGAAAACATCACCGCCCGCTTCGGTGACGCGGCCTCCGGCCTGCGCCTGCTCTATGGCGGATCGGTCAAGCCGGGCAACGCGGCCGAGATCTTCGGCGTGTCCAACGTGGACGGCGCCCTGGTCGGCGGCGCGAGCCTTAAGGAGGTGGATTTCTCGCCGATTATCAAGGCGTTGGAAGGCACTATTTAAGTCGTTATAACGGCAGCATCGTTGTCGATTTGATCTCTTCCATCGACAGCAACGCGGTCACGTTGTGGACCTTCACCTCTGAAATCAGCGCCTGGTAAAACGTATCATACGCCCGCGCGTTCGAAACGCGCACCTTCAGAATATAGTCAATGTCCCCCGCCAACCGATGCGCCTCCTGCACCTCGGGCCGGTCGCGCAGGGCTTGCAGAAACCGCGCCTGCCAGTCCGCATCATGCTCGGACGTGCGGATCAGAACGAAAAAACATGCTTCGAAACCAAGGGCTTCGGCATCCAGAAGGAATGTCTGCTGCTTGATGATGCCGCCCTCGCGCATCTTGCGAATCCGGTTCCAGACCGGGGTCTTGGAACTGCCCACGGTCTTCGCGATCTCGTCCAGAGACTGTCCGCCGTCCTGCTGCAGCTGCACAAGAATTTTCCGATCCAGATCGTCGATACGAACGCCCATTTCTGATTTTCCTTCAATTTGGAACACGCCGGCCGAGGATAGGAATGCTTGGAACATTTGTTCTTATCTGTGACGGCATATGGCCTTTTCGTGGGAATATTTTCTATATTTCGGGTGAAGTCAAACAGTTCACCAAGGCCGCCCCATGAAACATTTTCCCATCTTCCTCGCCGTCGAGGGCCGCCACATCGTTCTTTCGGGCGGCGGCGACGCCGCACTTGCAAAGCTGCGCCTGCTGCTCAAGACCGAGGCGCATCTGACCGTCTTCGCCCCCGACCCCGCGCCCGAGATCGTCAATTGGGCCCAATCCGGCCGGCTGACCCTCTGCCGCCGCGCGATGGAACCCGGCGATACGCTCTGCGCCGCGCTGTTCTACGCTGCTGACGAGGACGCAACCGAAGATGCCCGCACCGCCGCCATCGCGCGCGCCGACGGCGCCCTCGTCAACATCGTGGACAATCTGGGCGACAGCCAGTTCATCACGCCAGCGATCGTCGATCGTGACCCCGTCACCGTCGCCATCGGCACCGAGGGCGCCGCACCCGTCCTGGCCCGCGCGATCAAGACCGATCTGGAAGCGCGCCTGCCCGCCACGCTTGGCACGCTGGCCCGCATCGGCAAGGCTTTTCGCAAGATGGTCGAGGTTCTGCCGATGGGCCGCGCCCGCCGCGATTTCTGGGCGGAGTATTATTTCGCCGAAGGCCCGCGCGCGATCGCCCAAGGCGACGAGGCCGCGGTCGCGCAAACGCTTGATGATCTGCTGGCACGGCATCGCGCCGCACCGGACCGCCCCGGCCATGTCGCCTTTGTCGGCGCCGGGCCGGGTGATCCCGAGCTTCTGACGCTCAAGGCGCGCAAGACATTGGATTCTGCGGATGTGGTGATCCACGACCGTCTTGTGGCCCCGGAAATCCTGGAACTGGCCCGCCGCGAAGCCACGCTGATCGACGCCGGCAAGGAAGGGTTCGGGCCGTCTATGGAACAGGACGACATCAACCGGCTGATCGTCGAACACGCCGGCGCGGGCGCGCAGGTCGTGCGCCTCAAGGGGGGCGATCCGACCGTGTTCGGCCGGCTGGACGAAGAGATCGACGCGGTCGAAGAGGCCGGCATCTCCTGGCATATCGTGCCGGGAATCACCGCCGCGTCGGCCAGCGTCGCCACCATCGGGCAGAGCCTGACGCGCCGTGGCCGAAACGCCGCGGTCCGGTTCCTGACCGGCCATGACATGAAAGGCTTTGCCGATCACGACTGGCACGCTTTGGCCCGCCCGGGCGAGGTGGCCGCGATCTACATGGGCAAAAAATCCGCACGCTTCATCCAAGGCCGCCTCATCATGCATGGCGCCGACCGCGCCACGCCGGTCACCGTCATCGAGAACGCCTCGCGCCCCGGTCAGCGGGTTCTTTCGACCACGCTTGATCGTCTGCCGCAGGATCTGGCCGAGGCGCATTTCACCGGCCCCGCCCTCACCTTCTACGGGCTTGCGCCGCGTACCGCGCAAGCCGCGCTTGCCCACACCCGACAGGAGCTTGCCTGACATGCCCCGAGAGTTCACCCCCAAAGTCGTGACCGCAAATGCCCTTCTGGAAGGCGACGTGGTTTACCTGACCGCCGATGACCGCTGGACCCGGCATCTGTCCGAAGCCGAGCTGATAACCGACGAGGCCCACGCGCAGTTGCGCCTGCTGCATGGAGAGGGCCAGCCCGATCATGTCGTAGGCGCCTATCTGGCAGATGCGCGGCAGGGCCTCGATGGCCCCGAGCCCGTGCATTTCCGCGAGGAATTCCGCCGCACCGGGCCGTCCAATTACCGTCACGGCAAACAAGCGGAGACGAGAGATGTATGATTATACCGATTTCGACGCGGCTTTCGTTGCCGAGCGCAACCGCCAGTTCCGCGAGCAGGTCGAGCGCCGCATCAACGGCGCCCTGACCGAGGATGAATTCAAGCCCCTGCGCCTGATGAACGGGCTTTACCTGCAGCTGCATGCCTACATGCTGCGGGTCGCGATCCCCTATGGCACGCTCAACAGCCGCCAGATGCGCCAACTGGCTCATATCGCCGAGCAGTGGGACAAAGGGTATGGCCATTTCACGACACGCCAGAACATCCAGTTTAACTGGCCGCGCCTGCGCGACGTGCCGGACATGCTCGATGCCCTGGCCGAGGTGAACATGCATGCGATCCAGACCAGCGGCAACACGATCCGCAACGTGACAGCCGACCATTTCGCGGGGGCCGCCGCGGACGAGGTGGCCGACCCCCGGCCCGTGGCCGAGCTGATCCGGCAATGGTCCACCGACCATCCCGAGTTTCAGTTCCTGCCGCGCAAGTTCAAGATCGCGGTCACCGGAAGCCCCAATGACCGGGCCGTGACCCGCGCCCATGACATCGGGCTGCAGATCGTGGACCGCGACGGCACGATCGGCTACCGCGTGATCGTCGGCGGTGGGCTGGGGCGCACGCCGATGATCGGCAAGGTTCTGGCCGATTTCGTGACGCAGTACGATCTGCTGCCCTATCTGGAAGCGGTGGTCAGCGTCTGGAACCTGCTCGGCCGCCGTGACAACAAGTACAAGTCGCGCATCAAGATCACCGTTCATGAACACGGCATCGACGAAATCCGCGCCCGGGTGGAGGAGCGGTTCAAGCTGATCCGCCCCAGTTTCAGCGGGGTCGATGTCGAGCTGTTCGAGCGGATCAAGGCCGCGTTTGCGCCCCCGGCCCTCAACACCGCCGACACCGCAGCGTTCGATGCAGCGTATGCCGCCGATCCGGTCTTTCGCTCATGGTGCGACACCAACCTGTCGCCGCATCGCGCGCCGGATCATGCCATCGCTCAGATCAGCCTGAAGGCCCACGGCGCGACGCCGGGGGACGCGACGGCCGAGCAGATGCGCGTGATGGCCGATCTGGCCGAGACGTATGGCCATGACGAATTGCGCATCAGCCATGAGCAGAACGTCATCCTGCCGCATGTTCACAAGTCCGACCTGCCGGCCATCCACGCGGCGCTGAAAGAGGCGGGGCTTGCCACGGCGAATATAGGCCTGATTTCCGATATCATCGCCTGCCCCGGCATGGATTATTGCGCCTTGGCGACCGCGCGCTCGATCCCGATCGCGCAAGAGATCGCGACCCGCTTCGAGGCATTGAAGCTGGAACACGAGATCGGCGACCTGAAGATCAAGATCTCGGGCTGCATCAACGCCTGCGGGCATCACCATGTTGGCCATATCGGCATCCTCGGGCTGGATCGTGCTGGCGTCGAGAACTACCAGATCACGCTTGGCGGCGATCACACGCAAACAGCCGAGCTTGGTCAGCGCACCGGCCCCGGCTTTTCCGCGGACGAGATCGTGCCCGCGATCGAGCGGATCGTTCACGCCTATCTCGACTACCGCGACAGCCCGGATGAAGCCTTTTTGCAGACCTATCGCCGGATCGGCATGGGTCCGTTCAAGACCGCGCTTTACGAGGAGGCCCATGCCCATGCCGCCCAGTGATCGCAAGGCCCGGATCGCGACGCTGAACGCGCGCTACCGTCACCACTCGGCTACCGACGTGCTGGCCCACGCCTTGCGCGATGACGATGCGGGGCGGCTGGCCCTGGTGTCCAGCTTCGGGGCCGAATCCGTTGTGTTGTTGCACATGGTGTCGGTTACGCGCCGCGACACGCCGGTGATCTTCATCGACACCCGGATGCTGTTCACCGAAACGCTCGTTTACCAGCAGGAGCTGGCCGAACGGCTGGACTTGCGCGATCTGCGCATCGTTCGGGCCGACAGCGGCGTTGTGCGGGCCCGCGATCCCGACGGCCAGCTTCACAGAAGCGACCCGGATGCCTGCTGCGCCCTGCGCAAGACCGAGCCGTTGCAGCGCGCGCTGCAGGGGTTCGATGGCTGGATCACCGGACGAAAGCGGTATCAGGGGCAATCGCGCGCCACGCTCGAATTTTTCGAGGCCGAACCGGGAACCGGTCGGCTCAAGGTCAATCCGCTGGCGCATTGGACGCCCGAGGACATCCAGACCTACATGGACGAAAACCGCCTGCCCCGGCATCCGCTGGTCGCGCGCGGCTACCCTTCGATCGGCTGCCGGCCCTGCACCTCGCGCGTCACCGAACAGGAAGCCCCCCGCGCCGGACGCTGGCGCGGACAACAGAAAACCGAATGCGGCATCCATTTCGTGAACGGCAAGATGATCCGCAAAGGAGAGGACGCATGACCACGATCGTCACCGACACCGGCTTTCACCGCGATGATTGGACAGCGCCGATTTGCGCGCTCGAGGACGCGCGCACCGGCCACGGCATCGACCTGCCCTCCTGTGCCGATCCGATGGAACTGGCCGGGCAGCTGTCCGAGATTGCCTTGATCCGGGTGGATTTCCCCAGCTTTTCCGACGGGCGCGGCTTTACCATCGCGCGGCAGTTGCGGCTGATGGGCTATACCGGGCGGCTGCGCGCACGCGGGCACTTGATCGCCGATCAATATGCAATGGCGCGGCGCGCGGGGTTCGACGAGGTCGAGATCGACGACGATCTGGCCCGCCGCCAACCCGCCGACCAGTGGCTTTTCCGGGCCGATTGGCGCGCGCATGACTACCAGGCGCGCCTGCGCGGCTAAACGCCCCTTTCATCTGACCTGAATCAAAGATTAGTTAGAGGTGTCGGTTTAACCAGACCGGCAAGCGACACAATGAACGAGATCAGCACCGTGACCGAAGCAGCAGCCCAGGCCGTGAAGAAACCCGCCCTGCCCGACGCGCAGACCGTGACCGACGTGACCCATTGGACCGACCGCCTGTTTTCGTTCCGGGTCACCCGGCCCGCCTCTCTGCGGTTCCGGTCGGGCGAGTTCGTGATGATCGGGCTCATGCAGAAGGACGAGAAAACCGGCAAGGAAAAACCGCTTCTGCGCGCCTATTCCATCGCCTCGCCCAGTTGGGATGACGAGTTGGAGTTCTATTCGATCAAGGTGCCCGATGGCCCGCTGACCAGCCGTCTGCAGCATATCCAGCCGGGCGATCAGATCATCCTGCGCCCCAAGCCCGTGGGCACGCTGGTGCACGACGCCCTTCTGCCGGGCAAGCGGCTCTGGCTTTTCGCCACCGGCACGGGCATCGCGCCCTTTGCCTCGCTTCTGCGCGACCCGCAGACCTATACCGACTACGACGAGGTCATCGTCACCCACACCTGCCGCGAGGTGGGCGAGCTGGAATATGGCAGGCAGTTGATCGAGGGCATTCGCAAGGACGAATTGCTGGAAGAGTTGATCGGCGAGGGCTTTCACGAAAAGCTGCGGTATTATCCCACCACCACCCGCGAAGAAAGCCCCAAGATGGGCCGCATCACGGACCTGATGCGCGCAGGCGAGGTGTTCGAGGATCTGGGGGTCGAACCGCTTGCGCCCGAAACCGACCGCGCGATGGTCTGTGGCAACTTGGCGTTCAACCTTGAGATCAAGGAAATGCTGGAAGATTACGGGCTGCGCGAAGGGGCCAATTCGGACCCCAAGGAATACGTCGTCGAGAAGGCCTTTCTTGACTGAATCGCCTCGGTGGGACGCCGCAAAAACAAAAACCCGCGCCGAAAAGCGCGGGTTTTCTTTTGCTTTGTTCTGCACAGCGATCAGAGGCCGAGGGCCTCGCGCACGCTTTCAAGCGCCGATTCCAGAAGCGCCGGGTCCTCCTGCGCCTTTTCCAGCGAGCCTTTGAGCATGGTTTTCTGCGTGTCGCCCAGTTCGGAATTGTCGATCATGTCCGAAACCTTGGAAAAGTCGAAGCCATCCACCGTCAGGGCGTCCATGGCACCGCTGACCTCGTTTGCGGTTTCCTCGGCGGCGGTTTCGGTGCCTTCCGCCACGTCGCTTGCAACGTCTTCCGCAACGGCTTCGGCCTCTTCCACGGCGCTCTCGGTGCTCTCGGCCGCGGTTTCGGCAGCGCTTTCTGCCGCCGTTTCAGCCTCTTCCACGGTGCCTTCGACAGTTTCTTCTGCGGATTCCGCGGCTTCCTCGGTCGTGGTTTCAACGCTTTCGGCCATGTCGGCTGCCTCTTCGGTTGCTTCCGACGCGGCCTCGCCCGTGGCGTCCGCAGCCTCGTTGGCGGCTTCGATCGCGGCATCGACCGCCTCTTCAGCGGCCTGCATCGTGTCTTCGGCTGCCTCCGACGCGGTATCCACGGCCTCGGCGGCGGCATCCTCGGTCGCCTCGACTGCCTCGCCGGCCGCATCCTGCGCCTCTTCGACGGCCTCGCCGGTTTCCTCCGCGGCCTCCTGCGCGGCATCGGCCGCGCTGTCGGCGGCGTCTTCCGCCGTTTCCTCGAGCGTCTCGGGCTCTTCGATCACGGAAGAAACGTCCTCTGTGATCTCTTCCACGGATTTGCCGGTAAAGAGCATGTATCCGCCTGCGAGCACCACGAGTGCCAACAAGATCCATACGAAGTTCTTCATGACTCATTCCCCTCGAAAATTCGGGGCCTGCACCAACTTGCGGCCCCCTCTTTCACATAGTCCTCAGATGATCGTGCATTTGGAAAGCTACAAGGGGGAATGTGCTGGTTTTCGGCTCAGATCAGCCGATTTTGCCGCTTGAAACACACCGGGGGCGCGGTTAATTTCCAACCTCGACGTGTCACAACAACCGAAGGATCAAAGCCATAGCCCGTAGACCTCACAACGCGCCGCCCACGCGCGACACCGGCCCCCGTGTAAACGACAAGATTCGCGCCCCTGAAATCCGTCTGATCGGACCGGAGGGTGAAAACGTTGGCGTTGTCTCACCAGACCGTGCGATGGACATGGCCGCGGAAGCGGGGCTTGACCTGGTCGAGATTTCGCCCAACGCAAATCCGCCGGTCTGCAAGATTATGGACTATGGCAAGTACAAGTACGAACAGCAGAAGCGCGAGGCCGAGGCGCGCAAGAAGCAGAAGACCATCGAGGTCAAGGAAGTCAAGTTCCGGCCCAACACCGATACGCATGACTATGACGTGAAGATGCGTAACGTGTTCAAATTCCTCGAAAAAGGCGACAAGGTGAAGGTCACGTTGCGGTTCCGCGGACGCGAGATGGCGCACCAGGACCTGGGCCGCAACCTGCTGCAGCGGGTGGCCGAGGATGTGAAGGAAGTCGGCAAGGTCGAGAACATGCCCAAGATGGAAGGCCGCCAGATGATCATGGTGATCGGCCCCGTCGCGAAATAAGGTCGTACGAAACGTCACTTTTACCCCACGGATTTGTACAAATCCCGGCGCCGGGCGCGCGCGTTTCGTACAAAACTCCGCGAGCGGGTGGAAACGCCCCCTTGCACCCGACCGTGCGAGGGGGTTTTTCGTGGCCTCAACCGAGCCCGCCCATCAACGTCAAGGATCCGCCCATGTGGGAAGACCGATACAGCACCCCCGACTATGTCTTCGGCACCGAGCCCGCCGCCTTCCTGGTCGACCATGCCGACCTGCTGACGCCCGGCGCCACGGCGCTTGCGGTGGCCGATGGCGAGGGGCGCAACTCGGTCTTCATGGCGGAACGGGGCATGGCGGTCACCGCGCTGGAATATGCCCCCTCGGCCATCGCCAAGGCCGAGAGGCTGGCGGAGGAGCGGGGGGTCAGCGTCGATTTCCGCGAGGTGGACGTGCTGGCGCATGACTGGCCCGAGACCTATGACGTGGTGGCGGGCATCTTCATCCAGTTCGTGGGCCCCGAGGACCGCCCCGCCCTGATGGACGGCATGAAGCGCAGCGTGGCGCCGGGCGGGTTGATCCTGCTGCACGGCTATACGCCCGAGCAGGTCGAGTTCGGCACCGGCGGTCCGCCCGATCCCGCCAATATGTATACCGAAGAGATGCTGCGCGAAACCTTTGCGGGATGGGACATCCTTGAATGCCGCGCCTATGAGCGGGACATCCGCGAAGGCACGGGGCATTGCGGGCGGTCGGCCCTGATCGACCTGGTGGCGCGCAAACCGCAGGCGGCGTGAGGCGCAAAGGCGGCGCGCGCCCTGCCCTCACTCGGCGGTGGGCTGCAGAACCGTGGTGCCGACGGCGGCGGCGCGGGCCAGGTCGGGATCAAGCGACATCGGGATATATTCGCCGCGCCGCCAAAGCTGTGCCAGGTCGTCGTAATGGCGGGACAGGAAATGGCCCGATTGCCCGGTCGAGGTGATGAACACGCTGCTGTCGGGATCGGCGAAATCATAGACCCCGCGATAGCCCGCGCCATGCACGTTCTGGAACGGATCGGGGCCGCGCCCGCTGGTGCGGCCGCGCAACAGCGTGTTGTCGCCCCCCGAGGTGGATTGCCGGATGTTCACGAAATAGCGCAGTACCGGCACATCCCCCAGAATCGGGTGATCGTGCGTGGCCTGGTGGGCATCGCCCCATCGCAGGCTTTCCAGCGCCGTGCCGTAGCGTTCGTTGATCCAGACAAGCGCATCGTCCAGCGCCATGCGCGCGATGTCGGTGCAGGTTTCGACCGGCGAGGATTGCCGCACGTCGCACCACGCCGCGGCACCGTCGATGTCGCGGTAGACCCGTTCGATGAAGACCGGGTCGGGATGCGCGAATTCGCGCGCCAGCGGGCCAAGTTCGTCCCGCACCAGCCGGTCCTGCAGCGCGCGCAGCCAGGCGGCGTAGATCAGCGGCTCGGGCAGGTGCTCGTTCATTTCACCGTTCCATTCCGACAGCAGGTCGAGCGCGCGGCGGCGCTGCCGTTCGGGGGTGCCTTCGGGGGCGGCCTCGCCGGTGAACCACAGGTCGGCGCCGATCAGCGGCAGGAGCGACCGGGCCGTGAAGCTGACGGTGTCGAGCTGCGCCTCGATGAAGCTGTCGCGGGTGTGCACCTCGCGGCTTTGCATAAGGCGCCGCCAGCGATAGACGCGCTGCGTGTCGCCCCAGTAGTAGCTGACATGCAGCGGAAAGGGCCGGTCCACGGTCTTGTTGTTGGTGTTGCCCAGAACGCCCCCGGCGGGCGCCACGAATTCGGGATTGGCCGAATAAGGGCTGGTGCCCTGCCAGCGGTTCTGCCGGATCCAGCCGCGCGCGGGCATCCGGCCCTTGGTGTCGTGGCGGGCGTTGCGGCGCGGCATGGCGCCCAGGGTCTTCATGGCGATGGTCCGGTCATCCACCAGCACCACGTTCTGCGAGGGCGCCACGTAAAGCCGGCCGGCCTCGAGCGCCTCTTCGACGGAGCCGGCGCGCATGACGGAGATCGCGGCGGTCATCGTGGTGTCGTCGGGCGCAAGCGCCGTCCAGGACAGCGCGGCGACATGGCCCTTGGGCGTGACTGTGCCCAGATCGTAATGCGAGCCGGGCAGCACCGGGCCGTTATCGGTCCAGCGCAGGGTCAGCGTGACGGGCTCGGAATCCTTGATGCGGATGATGCTGCGTTCGGTGCGGAAGGGTTTGTAGCCTTCGGGCGTCAGGTATTCGGCCGGGTTGTCGGGGTTCAGCCGTTCGATGAACACGTCCTGGTCATCCATGTAGGACGAGGTCAGCCCCCAGCCGAGATCGGCGCTGCGCCCGGTCATCACCGCGGGCATGCCGGGGATCGTGCCGCCGATCACGCCGCCGCTGTCCAGTTCGAGCCGCGCCAGATACCACACCGAGGGCGCCGAGAAGCCCAGATGCGGGTCATTGGCCAGAAGCGTGCTAGCCGCCGCCGAGCGCGCGGGCGCGGCGGCCCAGGCGTTCGAGGCGCCCGCGAAGGCGCGGTCGTTGAAGGGCGAGAGCGGGTGACGATCCTTGCGCGGCACGGCGGCATGGCGCCTGTCGGCGGCCCCGGGCATGAGCGAGGCATAGTCGGGCAAGGCGGCGATGCCGCTGCCGGGGGCAACGGGCATGATGTCTGCAAGGCGCGCCTCGTCCTCGAGCGCGAGCGAGGCGCGGGCGTAGAGCACCTCGTTTTCCAGGTGCGAGGCCAGCTGGACCGCCATCAGCTTGAGAATGGCGATGGAATCGGCGGGTTGCCAGGGCGCGACGGGCGCGTTGAAGAGGAACATCTCGGGCGCGCCACGGCCGAGCGCCTCTTCGTTGATCTCGGCCAGGCGGGCGTTGACGCCCTTGGCATAGGCGTCGAGCGCGTCGCGGGTTGGGCCATCCTGCGCCGCGACCGAGGACCGCGCCAGCCCGTAGAGGTCATAGCGGCGCATCATCTTGTCGATCTCGATGGTGCGGGGGCCGAACACCTCGGAGAGGCGCCCCTGCGCCGTGCGACGCAGCGTCACCATCTGCCACAGCCGGTCCTGCGCATGGGCATATCCCAGCCCGAAGAACGCATCGGCGTCGGTTTGCCCGAAGATATGCGGCACGTTGGCGTGATCGCGCACGATCTCGACCGGGGCGGACAGGCCGGCGACCTCCAGCCGCTTGTCGTAGTCGGGCAGCGAGCGCGACAGCAGGTAGTAGAGCCCCAGCACGACCACCAGAGCCAGCACGAACGCCCCGCCGGTCAGCCGCAGCAGCCATTTGAAGATCGACGCCATGCCGCCCCCGGTTTTCCCTTGCATCGCGGCATGGGATAGTCAGAAATCCCCGGCGAGACAATGGAAAGGGAGAGGACGATGACGAAACTGGCATTCCTGGGCCTTGGCGTGATGGGCTATCCGATGGCGGGGCATCTTCAGGCGGCGGGCCACGATGTCTGCGTCTACAACCGGACCGCGGCCAAGGCCGACGCCTGGGTGGCCGAGCATGGCGGGCGCATGGCCCCCACCCCGCGCGAGGCGGCCGAGGGCGCCGATTTCGTCATGGCCTGCGTCGGCAATGACGACGATCTGCGCAGCGTCTGCACCGGCGCGGACGGGGCGTTCGCCGGCATGAAGGACGGGGCGATCTTCGTCGATCACACCACCGTGTCGGCCAAGGTGACCGAAGAGCTTTGCAGCGCGGCCCGCGACGCGGGGCTGAATTTCGTCGATGCGCCGATCTCGGGCGGTCAGGCCGGCGCCGAGAACGGCCAGCTTTCGATCATGTGCGGCGGCGACCAGGACGCCTATGACGCGGCCGAGCCGGTGATGGGCACCTATGCCAAGCTGTGCCGCCGGATCGGCGGCAGCGGCGCGGGCCAGATGACCA
>JAASSQ010000245.1 GCA_021767845.1 Roseovarius sp.
AATGTGCTGCAATTGCTGAAATTGCCCGACGGCACGGTAAAGGTGCTGGTCGAAGGCGTGGCGCGGGTGCAGATCAACGAGTACCTGGACAACGAGAATTTCTTCGAGGCGCGGGCCGAGTACCTGGACGAAACGACCGGCGATGCCGCCACGATCGAGGCGCTGCTGCGCACGGTGAGCGACGAGTTCGAACGCTACGCCAAGGTCAAGAAGAACATCCCCGAAGAGGCGCTGGCCGCGGTCAGCGAGACCGACGAGCCCGCGAAGCTGGCCGACCTGGTGGCCGGCCACCTGGGCATCGACGTGGCGCAGAAGCAGGAGCTTCTGGAGACGCTGAGCGTGAGCGAGCGTCTGGAGAAGGTCTATGGCCTGATGCAGGGCGAGATGAGCGTTCTGCAGGTCGAGAAGAAGATCAAGACGCGCGTCAAGTCGCAGATGGAGCGCACGCAGCGGGAATATTATCTGAATGAGCAGATGAAGGCCATTCAGAAGGAGCTGGGTGACGGCGAGGACGGCGAAGGCGAGATCGCCGAGCTGGAAGAGAAGATCGCCAACACCAAGCTGAGCAAGGAAGCCCGCGACAAGGCCGAGGCGGAACTCAAGAAGCTCAAGAACATGAGCCCGATGAGCGCCGAGGCCACGGTCGTGCGCAACTACCTGGACTGGATGCTGTCGATCCCGTGGGGCAAGAAATCCCGCGTCAAGAAGGACCTGGGCCGTGCCGAGAAGATCCTCGATTCCGATCACTACGGCCTTGAGAAGGTCAAGGAACGGATCGTGGAATACCTGGCCGTGCAGCAACGCTCGAAAAAGCTGAAGGGCCCGATCCTGTGCCTTGTCGGCCCGCCGGGCGTGGGCAAGACGAGCCTTGGGGAATCGGTGGCCAAGGCCACGGGGCGCGAGTTCATCCGCATCAGCCTGGGCGGTGTGCGGGACGAATCGGAAATCCGCGGCCACCGCCGGACCTATATCGGCTCGATGCCGGGCAAGATCATCCAGGCGCTGAAGAAGGCGAAGACGACCAATCCGCTGATCCTGCTCGACGAGATCGACAAGATGGGGCAGGACTTCCGTGGCGACCCGGCCAGCGCGATGCTGGAGGTTCTGGACCCCGAGCAGAACGGCACCTTCGTGGATCACTACCTGGAGGTGGAATACGACCTGTCGAACGTGATGTTCCTGACGACGGCGAACTCCTACAACATGCCGGGGCCGCTGCTGGACCGGATGGAGATCATCCCGCTGGCGGGGTACACCGAGGATGAAAAGCGCGAGATCGCCAAGCAGCACCTTGCGCCGAAGCAGATCAAGAACCACGGGCTGCGCAAGGGTGAGTTCGAGCTGACCGACGAGGCGCTGACCGATATCATCCGCTATTACACCCGCGAGGCGGGCGTGCGGAACCTGGAGCGCGAGATCGCCAAGGTCGCCCGCAAGGCGGTGACGCAGATCATCAAGGGCGAGGCGAAATCGGTGACGGTGACGCCCGAGAACCTGGATGATTACCTGGGCGTGAGGAAGTTCAAGTTCGGCCTGGCCGAGGAAAAGGACCAGGTGGGTGTCGTCACCGGGCTGGCCTATACATCGGTGGGCGGCGAGCTGCTGAACATCGAGGCGGTGCGCCTGCCGGGCAAGGGCCGGATGAAGACCACCGGCACCTTGGGCGACGTGATGAAGGAATCGATCGACGCGGCCAGTTCCTATGTCCGGTCGATCGCGCCCGAGATCGGGGTGAAGCCGCCGCGCTTCGAGAAGATGGACATCCACGTGCACGTCCCCGAGGGCGCGACGCCCAAGGACGGGCCGAGCGCGGGCCTGGCGATGGTCACGTCAATCGTGTCGGTGCTGACGGGCATCCCGGTGCGCAAGGACATCGCCATGACCGGCGAGGTCACGCTGCGCGGCAACGCCCTGCCCATCGGGGGGCTGAAGGAGAAACTTCTCGCCGCGCTGCGCGGGGGCATCAAGACGGTGCTGATCCCGCGCGAGAACGAGAAGGATCTGACCGAGATCCCCGACAACGTGAAAGAGGGGCTGGAGATCATCCCCGTCGATCACGTGCGCGACGTTCTGAAACTGGCGCTGGTGCGGAAGCCCGAGCCGGTGGAGTGGGACGAGGAGGCGGAAGAGGCCGCCGCCGCCGAGGCCGCCATGAAGGAAGACGCGCGGGCCAAGAGCGCGACCGCCCACTGAGCCGCGCCGAGACGTTTGAGACGATCAACCCCGCCGGTGCGCCGGCGGGGTTTTTTCGTGCATCGCGAGGGGCCTTGCAGGGCCCGGACGGCTTAAACACTGGCCAGGCGGGCGCAAGCGCGATACGATGGCGCCAGAGCAGCAAGGATAGAGGCACGAGATATGAGCACGCGCCGCAAGACCGCCGCCAAGGGCGGAAGCAAGGCACCCAAGACGTCATCGAAACCGCGCAGCGCCGGGGCGCGCAGCGGCAGCACGCCGGGGGCGCCGGGCGCGCCCGGTGCGATCTCGGCCGGGGCCACGTCCTCGGCCCCGAAGGCTGCCCCCGGTGCGGCCGCGCCCGAGCCGCCCCGCGCCGCCAAGCCCGAGCCGGCCGTCGTCAGCGACGCGCCGGTGCGGGTGGCCGGTGCACAGATGAGGAAGAAGGAACTGATCGAAAAGGTGGTGGAGCGCTCCGGCGTCAAGAAAAAGGACGCCAAGCCCGTCGTCGAGGCGATGATGGATATCCTGGGCGAGGCGATCGCCGAGGGCCGCGAGTTGAATCTGCAGCCGCTTGGCAAGGTCAAGCAGCAGCGCCGCAAGGAGACTGCGACGGCCCGCGTGACGGTGGCGAAGATCCGGCAGAGCAAAACCGTGTCGCCCGCGCTCGATAAGTCGAAAGAGGGTGTTGCGGACGCCGCCGAGTGACGCTAAACAGCGGCCCAACGGGTGATTAGCTCAGTGGTAGAGCGCTTCGTTCACATCGAAGATGTCAGAAGTTCGAATCTTCTATCACCCACCATGATTTCCGCTGCGGCGCGCCCCAACGGGCGCGCCGTTGTCATTCGGGCGGGTCAATTCCTGATCGGGGGCGCGGCAGGGCCTTGCGCCGGCCCGCGGGCTTGGCTAAATGACGCGGCGCGGGTCGTTAGCTCAGCTGGTAGAGCGCTTCGTTTACACCGAAGATGTCGGGGGTTCGAATCCCTCACGACCCACCATGATACCCATCACTCGATTGCTGGAAATCCCGGAGGCTCCGCTGGCGTGGGCGGGTGAGGCGCGTCGGCGGCCGCAGGGGCGTCAGGCGGCCGCGGTTCGCCGCCTGATCGGGGGTGTCGCGTTACAGAATCGGCGACATCTGCTGCCAGCGTTCGAACCATGACGGGCCTTCGAGCGCCAGGATCATGAGTGCCGGAAGCACCACCAGAAACCCGGTCACGATAAGCATTGCACTGAACAGTCCCTTGAACATCTGCGTCTCCCTGAATTGCCGTTCGCGATCGTGAAATAGGTGTGGGCCGGGGCGCGGCAAGAGCGTGGCGGCCCCCTGCGCCCGCGCGCCGCAGGGGTGGGCAGGCACGGGCTGCGCGGGGCGCCGCAGGGCGGGGTCGCAGAATGCGCATTTTCGCAAATCCGGCGCTTGACGGCGCGGGGCACTGGGCATAAGAAGCGCATCACGCCCGAGCGATCGGGTGGGCAGTGAGCGGTTGTAGCTCAGTTGGTTAGAGTGCCGGCCTGTCACGCCGGAGGTCGCGGGTTCGAGCCCCGTCAACCGCGCCACCGCTGCCCCGAAGGATCGCCCGAGACGTGAAAAGCGCGGTTGTAGCTCAGTTGGTTAGAGTGCCGGCCTGTCACGCCGGAGGTCGCGGGTTCGAGCCCCGTCAACCGCGCCACTTTCCTCTCTCACAAGCCCGCGAGGCGTTCATGGCCGATCTGATCGACCGTATCCCGTGGCTGATCGTCGTCGCGCTGTGCGGCACATTGGGGCTGGCGCCGTTCATCCCCGAGCCGCATGTCTGGGAAAAGCTGAAGATGCTGGCGGCGGGCGATCTGGTGCGGCCGATCGACTGGTTCGATCTGGCGTTGCATGGCGTGCCGTGGCTGCTGCTGGCGGCCAAGGCGGGCGTTGCGATCAGCCGAAGAAGGCCCTGAGCGCGGCCAGCGTGTCGTCGGGCGCGGTGTCGGGGAAGAAATGCCCGCCCGGCACGGCCTGCGCCTGCATGTCGAGGCATTTGCCCGCCCATGTGCCTGCCACGTCATAGTGCCGCGCCATCGCGCCATCGGCCCCATAAAGGATCAGCGCGGGGCAGGCGATGCGCTGTGTCAGGTCGGCGGCATCGTCGTGCACGTCATGGGCCAGCGCCGCGCGGTAGTCGTTGCACATGCCCCGGATCGTGTCGGGGTCGCGCCACGCCGCGCGGTAGGCGGCCAGTTGATCCGAAGCGAATTGCGACAGCCGCGCGCCGCCCCAGCC